>JAJDVM010000052.1 GCA_022826125.1 Defluviicoccus sp. | reverse complement strand
GCAGACGGCATGCGTTCCAGCATCACTAACATCAGTACTGACATGTCCGGCAGTGTTCGTCCTTACCCGGAAAGAGTGTCATCTCGGGGTTCTTGGTCGTGCTATTGACCGAGATGTGACATTATATCATCCAACAAATAGAAATGTTATACTATTTAATTGGTAGAAATATTGTGATTGCAAGATGTGCAAGTAGATTATGTCCGTGTAAAATAGTCCAATAAACGCGACGCCTCGCGAATTGAGTCGGGCAGGAGTCGGCAAGCTGGCGATATTCTTTGGCTTGCAATAGGCGACGGAGAACGCGCCATGGATCAGCTGATTGTTTTCCTGGATTTCCTGTGGAACTCGTTTCTCCTGCTGGGGCCGATGCTGCTCCTCGGCCTTTTCCTGGCGGGGCTGATCCATGTGTTCATCTCGCGCGACGCCGTCCTGAGATGGCTACACCGGGACAGTCTCAAGTCCGTTGCTTCCAGCGCGGCCATCGGCGTGCCGATGCCGCTTTGCAGTTGCTCGGTGGTTCCGGTGGTGGCCGAAATGCGGCGCAAGGGCGCGTCCCGTTCGGCATGCATGTCGTTCCTGATCACGGCACCCGAGACCGGTGCGGATTCGATCCTGGTCACCAACGCCTTTTTCGGGCCGGTGGCTGCCGTGGTCCGACCGGTCATCAGTTTCATCACCGGTGTGATGGCCGGCATTTTCTGCATCGGGATGGTCCGCGACGGGGATGCGCCCGAACCGGCGCTCGCCGACAGCGGCCATGATCACGACCACGACCACCATCATCACGGCCACGACCACCATCATCACGGCCACGACCACGACCACAGCCACAAGACCCTCATACCGGGCGACGACGACTGCTACATAAGCCCGGCGACCCTCAGGGCGTTCTTCGTCACATGGCTTGGCCGCCTCAACCAGGGCATTGGCCAGGCGCGGTCCATGACATGGATCAAGCCGGACTTTTACAGGGAGTTTCTCTCGATTCCCGAACCCGCGGCGGCGCCCAGGGACGAAGCGGGTCGGGATCTCGGCGATCTCTCCTTTACCACGGTTTGCAAGCATATCCTGCGCTACGGCTTCGTCGAGGTGGCCGACGACATCCTGTTCGCGCTGCTGGTCGGCGTGATCCTGGGCGGGCTGCTCTACCTCGCCATTCCGGACAACCTCATGGCCTACGAGTACGCTCGCTGGCTGTCCTATCCCGTCATGGTGCTGGTGGGCGTCCCGCTCTACATCTGTGCCTCCGCGAGCACGCCTATCGCAGCGGCCCTCGTGGCGAAGGGATTCAGCCCGGGGGCGGCGCTGGTGTTCCTGATGACGGGACCCGCGACCAACACCGGGACGATCGCGATCGTGGCCAGCCAGTTCGGCGCGCGCTTCGCTTCGGTCTATGTCGGCTCGGTCATCGTCGTGACGGTAGCTCTGGGCATCGCCGTCGACCTCCTGATGATCGCCTTCGGCCTGTCGCTCGCGGTCAATCTGGACGCGTCGGACTCGCCGGCGGTGGCGGTGATCCAGTGGACCGGCGCGCTCGGCCTCTTCGCGCTCATGTTCTGGCGCTTCCGAGCGGGGGCGCTGAAAGGCGGCTATCAGGATCTGCTCATGAACCTCCGGCCGTTGTCGGGGCCGATGAAGGGATGGTGGGCTCGCATGACCGGCGATGCGCCGCTGAAGGGTTTGCTGCGTCCCCGCGCGCCTGCCGGGGCGACCGTCTGGCTGTCCGTCGTCGCCGCGTTTCTGCTGAGCGGCTTCGCCGTCGTGCGACCGGGCGAGGTCGGCTACGGGCGCCTGTTCGGCGCGGTAACGTGGCGGGACCTGCCGCCGGGGCTTCACTATCTCGCGCCCTGGCCGTTCGCGCGGGCGGACAAATGGCCGGTCCGCGAGGTGAAGTCCGTGACCAGCGGCACGGCGGGCGAGTATCTCACCGGCGACGTCAACCTGATGTCGATGTCGCTGAACGTGCAGTACCGGGTCAGCGACCCCTACGTCTATCACTACCGCGTGGCGAACCCGCAACAGGTTATCGGCGACAATATCCGCAAGGAGTTGCGCAAGTTCGTGGCGGGGCGGACGCTGGACAATCTGCTGAACGTCGAACGTGCGCTGCTTCAGGATCACATCGAGGAGGTGTTCGACAAGCGCCTCCCGGGCGGGGACAGCGCGCTGCTCGACGCCATTGAGCTCGTGAAGGTGAGCCTGCTCTCGGTAAGTCCCGTCGGCGGCGCGATGAACGCGTTCCGGGAGGTTTCGAGTTCCCAGGATGACAGGGAGCGTATCATCGTCAACGCGCAGCGCCTTACGGTGTCGTTGATCCCCCGCGCGCACGGCAACGCGGAGTACGAAGTCCAGCAGGCCAAGGGCGAGGCGTCACGGCGAGTCATCACCTCCGCCGCCGAAAGCGACGCCATCCGCATGGTTGCCGGCGCCGTCCGGGAAGCGCCGGAAGTCCTTCACAACATGCTGTGGCGCGAGAAGCTGGAAACTTCGCTCTCGGGTCGCAGCAAAATCATCGTCCCGAACCAGGACACGCTGAACAAGGTAGCGCTGTGGAAGAGGTCCCTCGGCGCCTCGGCCGGGCCGCGACCCGGCCATTCCGCCCAGTCGGGCGGCGACAAGCACGCGACCGGAGCCGCCGGAGGCAGCCATGACTAGAGGCAGGAAACTCGCGACGACGGCCGCGGTCGTTCTCGCGGCCATCGTCGCGTGGGACGTCCACTACGTGATCGACGAGTCCGAACAGGGCGTCCTGACCAATTTCGGCAAGATCGTGCCGCCGGTGAAGCAACCCGGGCTGCACTTCAAGCTGCCGACGCCCATCTCGGTCGTCTACAAGGTGGACCGGCGGGTGCGGCCGCTGATGAACATGAAGCAGGAGCTGATCACCGAGGACCAGAAAAACGTTCTGGTGGACGGCTACCTGCTGTGGCGCGTCTCGGATCCCGTACGGTATGTCGAGGCGATCCGTACCGAAGCCAACGCGGTGAAGCGGCTGGGCGATCTGTACAGGGCGAGCGTCGGCATCGTGGTCAGCAACAAGTCGAGGGATGCCTTCGTAAGCCTGGGACTCCAGCATCAGGACATCACCAAGGCGTCCCGCGAAATCCTCGATCAGATCAAACCCGTCGCGGCGTCGGACTACGGGATCGAGGTCGTCAGGGCGGGTCTGGTCGAATACACGCTGCCCGCGGCCAACCGCCCCAGCGTAATCCAGCGCATGATCTCCGAACGCGCCCGTATCGCCGCGCGCTACCGCAGCGAGGGCGAGGAGCGGGCGATAGGCATCGAGGCGTTCGCCATCAACGAGCACGAGAAGATCATGGCTACCGCCCACGCCGAGGCCACCGCCATCCTCGGAAAGGCGGAAGCCGACGCGCTCGAGACGCTGGCCGCCGCGTACCGTGACGACCCGGAGTTCTACAAGTTCATCCGGGCGCTCGACAGCTACGACACGATCATCGACAAGAACACCACGCTGATGCTGCCGGCCGACAACGAGCTGTTCAAGTATCTGGACGGCATGGAGATTCCGAAGCCGCCGGCGCCGAAGCCGGCGCAGCAATAGGGAACGAGCCATGCCGGACGCTCCCGAAGCGCCTGCGCCCAGCACGCGCATCATCCACGCGGTCTTCGACTACGTGCACGACCGCAAGACGGTCCTGCTCGCCGCGTTCGCGGCGGTTGCCGTGCTGGCGTTGCTCGCCGACGGCGTTTACGTGGTGAAAAAGGAAGAGCAGGCGGTGCTGACGCGCTTCGGCAAGGTGGTCGATCCGAAAATCCTGCCCGGCATCCACTACGCTCTTCCCTTCGTGGAGCGGGCTCATGTGCGCAAGGTCACGCGCATCACGCGACGCGGCGTCGGGACCCGTGACGAGACGGGCAAGGCCGCGTTTTCGATCCTGTCCGGCGATGCAAACCTGTTCGAAGCAGACGTGGCGCTGCAATATAGGGTCGGCGACCTGAAGAGCTACCTCTACGCCACCGTCGATCCGCAAGCCGTTCTGACGCTTATCGTGCGCGAACGCCTGATCGAGATCATGGGTCAGCACTTCATAGATCTGATTTTCACCACCAACCGGGACATCATCCAGACGCTCCTGTTCAAGGACACATCGGCGTATCTGAAGGACCACGATATCGGCATCGAATTGCTGGCGCTCAACATCGTGGACCTGCGTCCCATCGAGGAAACCGTTGCCGCGTTTCGGGACGTGAGCGACGCCATCGCCGAAGGCATTCAATCGGTCAGTGACGCCAATCGCCGGATGGAAAAACTTCTGGCCCGCAGCCGGGGGCAGGCGCAAGCGGTCGTCATGAACGCCAAGGCGAGAGCGCGAGAGCGCCGGCTTCAAGCCGAGAGCAGTGCCAGGATCTTCGCCGACCTTCTGGTGGCCTACCGGAGCCAGCCGTCCTCGGTCACGGTGACGCGGTACTGGCAGCGCATGCGGAATATTTTCCGGGACGCTACGCTGTCGACGGTTAATCCAGGCAATGCCGCCGCCATAGACATCAACATGGTCGAAGGCTTCGTACCCGGTGTCGGCCGCGCACCCGTCGCCGCCGTCGCGCCGGCCGCGAGACAGAGCCTCGCCGGCGCGAGACGCACCCTGTCCACGGTCAGCGAAAGAAGCGGCCACGGCTTCGAGAACGTCGATTCCGATCGCTTCCTGATGGATGGGCGCTTCCATGCCTCCCGCGGGGAGCGCCACCATCTGAGCACGGCCAAGCTGCGTTCCCTGATTTTCGACGATCTGTCCATCTTCAGTCACCGCCACGTCGCGCCGACCAGCGTTGCCACGGCCGCGGAGCGGAACGAGAAACCGCTGGTCAACCGGACCACCGTCATCCCGGACGACGAGGACGAGAGTGGACCGGCACAACCCGGGCATGCGAAGCCGGCCAGGGAAAAGCCGGAAAAGGCGACAGAAACCCGATCGGCTGGCACGGGGAAGACCAAGCCGGAGCAGCCGGCGGGAATGGACGGGACGGGGCGGAAGGCCGGCTCGCCCGCGAACGCCGGGAAAACGGATGGCCAAGCCAAATAGGCTAGGCGGGGCGATCCCGCTCTTGCTGCTGTTATGCGCCGAAGCCGCGCCGGCCGCGGAGCCCGTAGAGCCCGGCGTGACCCAGGACGGGATCGCCTTCGCTCAAAGCAGCTGTTTCACCGGCGTGTGCGGAACCACGGGCCTCCGGTACCGCGCCGGTATCCGCGCCGCCTTCCACGAGCGGAATCTCGGGGGTGGCGTGAGGGGCAGGACGCTCCGGCTGACGTCTCGCGACGATGCCTATAACCCGGACACAGCCATCGCCAACGCGGCGCGCTTCGCGGCGGACCGGGACGTATTCGCCGTCATCGGTGGCTTGGGCACACCGACGGCGTTGCGCATGGCGCCGATCCTCCGCAGTGCCGGGGTGCCCTTCGTCGGTATCCTGTCGGGCGCCGGCTTTCTGCGCGACCGTGAGCGCTTCCCCAACGTCGTCAACCTGCGCACCGGTTATGCCGAAGAGGCGCGAAAGCTTGTCGCCCACCTGCACGGCCGGCGGGGTGCGCGCCGTTTCGGCGTCATTTACCAGGACGACGCGTTCGGATACTCGGTGCTGGCCAACTATCGCGAAGCGCTGAAGACCCTCGGTCTGCCGATCCTCGCCAAGGCGTCCCACTCCTGGCACAGCCACTCGGTCCATAGCACGCTGTTCGTCCTGGAGAAGGCGGATCTCGATGTGGTGCTGATGGCGGCGACTACGTCCAACGTCGTCGATGCGATCGACGCGGCGCGGTCGTTCGGTCACAACTTCGCTTTCGGGATGCTGTCGATCGTCGATCTCGACCGGATCGCCGGCCGGCTCAAACGCCGCTTCGGTCCGGCCGTAAGCACCCGCGTCCTGCCGGACGTGCGGGACGCCGGCAATGCGCTGGTGAAGCGGTTCCGGTCCGCGCTTGGCGCCTGGCAGGCGGCGGCGCCGGACGCGGCGGGGATTGCGGACGCGTCGAGCCTTGAGGGCTACCTGCTGGGTCGCTTCGTCATCGCCGTGCTCGAACGGATGCCGGGCGTGCCGAACCGGGAGAGGTTCCTGGAAACGGCGTTGGCTAGCGGACCCTTCCTCATCGACGGCTGGGAGATCGCGTTCGCCGATGGCGGGAACGCCGGATCGGATTATGTGCGGCTGGTCGAGTTCGCCCCGGCAACGGTGAAAGACGGGACGGGAAAGGCGGTCGGCCAGTGAAGAAAATCGACGAATTCGAACGGGAAGAAACCAGCGAGGAATGGCTGCGGGAGGGCTACAAGGTCGTCTCCATGCGCCGGAACGTCATGTTCCGGATGCTCCTCGAATCGACACGCCTTCTGCTCTTCGGCAATGCCGGCGGCACCGCGCTGATCATCGGGTTCATGAGCACCGCCGTGACCGGCGGGGACGAGGGCGTGTTTCACTGGTTCGCACTGGCGACCGTGCTGGTGTTCGGCGTGGGCATTCTGACCTCTGCGCTGACCATGTTCCTGGTCACCATCGTTTCCGTCCGGGAGGCACACGGCAGCGAGTCCGCGCTCAAGCGCTTCGCCGACGGCGAGGGCGACCGTTCCGAGGTCATGTTCAACATCGAGGATCGCACCTGGCGCACCGCCGATTGGGCCACCCTGACCGGTATCGTCAGCGCCGCCTGCTTCATCCTCGGCGGCCTGGCCGGGATTGCCTTGCTGGTGGTCTTCTTCTGAGAGCGATGCGACGGCCGGCGCTCGCCGAGCGTTAGCCCTCCCCGCGGGATTGTCCCCGGACCGGGATCAGCAGGCTGGCGGCGAAGATCCCGCTCGCCACCAGAACGATGGCCGGCCCGGCGGGAATGTCCCAGAGGAGCGAGGCGAACAGACCGGCGACGACGGAGGCGATTCCGATCGCGGTCGACGCCGCCGCCATCTGCTCGGGCGTCGCTACCATGCGCCGCGCGGCGGCGGCGGGGACGATGACCAGCGCCACGACCAGCAGCATGCCGACGATCTTCATTCCGACGGCGATCACCGCGGCGAGCAGGAACAGGAACAGGAAACGGATCCGCTCCACCGGCACGCCTTCCGCCGCCGCGAGATCCTGGTTGAGGGCGACGGCGAGGAGGTTGCTCCATTGCCAGGCAAGCGCCGCGGAGACCACGGCCGCGGTGCCGAAGATCAGCCAGAGATCGACGACGCCGACCGACAGGATATCGCCGAACAGATAGCCGATCAGATCGACCCGCACCCGCTCCATGAACGCAACGACGACCAGCCCGGCGGCAAACACCGCGTGCGCGAGAACCCCGAGCAGGGCGTCGACCGAAATGACCCGCTGGCGCTCCAGCAAAAGGAGACAGACCGCGAGCAGGAGGCAGATCGCGAAGACCGCGACGATAGGCTCGATCTCGAGCAGGAATCCGAGCGCGACCCCGAGCAGCACCGCGTGCGCAAGCGCGGTGCCGAAATACGCCATGCGCCGCCACACCACGAAACACCCCACCGGCCCGGCGGCGAGCGCCGCGCCGATCCCACCGCCAAGGGCGCGCAGGACGAAATCCTCCATCACGGGTGCGGGTCGGCCGACCCCGCCTGCTCCGATGAGCCCGCTTCGATCGAGAGCGGCTCGCCCAGCGCGTCGTGACGGTGGTCGTGGGCATGCTGGTATACCGCGAGCGTTTCCGACAAGTGCGGTCCGAACAGGGAGATGAACTCGGGGTGTCGCAGAACCGCCTGCGGCCGCCCGCTGCAGCATACATGCCGGTTGAGGCAAACCACGATGTCGGTCGCGGCCATCACCAGGTGAAGATCGTGCGACACCAGGAGGACGCCGCAGCCGCGCCGGTCGCGGATATCGGCGATGAGCCGGTAGAGATCGCTCTGGCTGGTGACGTCCACCCCGGCCAGCGGCTCGTCGAGCACCAGGAGCTGGGGCTCGCGCAACAGGGCCCGCGCGAGCAGCACGCGCTGCATCTCGCCGCCGGAGATGTCGGCCAGCGGATGGCCGAGAATCGGATCGGCGCCGACCTCGTCGAGCACCCGTTGGAGCGTCGCGCGGGGGGCCGGCGCGCCGAGCGTCATGAAGCGTTCCACCGTGATCGGCATGACCGGATCGCGCTGCATGTGCTGTGGCACGTAGCCGATACGCAGGCCGGGGCTCTGAAACACCTCACCGCTATCGGGTTCCACGATGCCCAGGATCACGCGGATGAGCGTCGACTTGCCGGCGCCGTTGAGCCCGACCAGGGTGACGATTTCCCCAGCGCGGACGGCGATATCCACCGCGTCGAGCACGCTCCGGCGGCCGAAGCGCAGGCTGACGCCGCGCGCCTCGACGAGCGGTGCGGCTTCGGACGGATCGTGGGAGGGCGCACCGGTCATTCGTGTACCTAATGCCGTTCGCGGCGAGACGTGCACGGGGTCTCCGGTCCGTCGACGGGTCCGGCGCCCCGGGGCGGCGGTCAATTCCTGCCGAGACAGCCTACCATCGCGTCGCCTAGGCCGCGCATGATCTCGATCCAGGCGTCGGCACCCGGCCTCGTGTCGGCGCCGATCGGGTCGAGTATCGCGGTTCGGACGTCGCTGCCCTCGATCACGGTGCGGACCAGATCGGGCTCGAACTGGGGCTCGGTGAACACGCAGCGGACCTTGTGCTCGGCGAGCGCGGCGCGCAGCTCGACGAGCCGCTTGGCGCTCGGCGCCCGAGCCGGGTCGACGGCGACCGCGCCCTTGCCGTTCAGCCCATAGGCGCGCTCGAAATACTGGTAGGCGTCGTGGAAGACCACGAAGGCGTGCCCGCGCACGGGCGCCAGACGGGCTTCGAGGGACGCGTGGAGGTCGGCGATCCGTTTACGCGTCGCGGCAGCGTTGGCGCGCCAGGTCGCGGTGCGGGCGGGGTCGAGAAATATCAGCGCCGCCGCCACCTCATCGACGATCCGGCCCGCATTGTCGGGATCGAGCCAGAAATGCATGTTGAACTCGTCATGCTCGTGACCGTGATCTTCGCGCTCGTCGACATGGGGCTCCTCATGGTCGTCGTCTTCCCATATCCCCCCTTCGCGATTGCGCAGCAGGTGTATTCCGGGCACCTCGTGAAGGGTCACGACCCTGGATCGGGAGCCGAGATTCTCAACGGCACGGTGGAGGAAGGTCTCCATCGATTCGCCCACCCACACGATCAGATCGGCCTTGCTGAGAGCGCGGGCGTCGGACGGGCGCATCTGGTAGGTGTGGGGCGATGCCGTTCCCTTGAGCAGAAGCCGGGGCTTGCCGGCTTCGCCCATCACCCCGGCGACGAGGGAATGGATCGGCTTGAGGCTGACCACGACATTCGGGGTTTGAGCGCTCAGCCCAAACGGAACCAGCGGCGCGCACAGCGCGGCGAAAATCAGTGTCTTGCGGATGAATGCCACGGCTGTCCCCTTCGGATGCACGGCGCTGTCGCGTTCCAACTATCGGATGTTTCAACAAGCGGCACGCTGAATTCACTATGATGTTATACTATAATTTCCGCTCTCATTACCCATCAGTTTTGTCGGTTCCCACGCATGCAGGGTGGCTTGGAATCCTTATCGCGCGCTCCGGAGCGTCCCGATTCGGTCGATAGACAGGGTGCTGTACAGCGGTTAGCGCCGAAAACCAGGCACGCCGATAGCCGCTGCCCCGCGACATGGACCTCGGTACCCGCCGCCGCCGGACACGTGCCTGTCGCTGCGGCGGGCTGATTACCCACAGAAACCAAGGGAGTTAAAGTTCCTGCACCACGTGAGGGGACACGACCTGTCCTGGGCCACGCCCATGGTAACGAACCGGCTACTTGACACGCGCAGGCAACCTCCGCTCCAGTGGCCTTCTCGCCGGGGAGACGGTATTTCGTGGACGCGAGCCTCACCGTCATTCTCGTCGCGTCGATCGTGGCCGGTCTCTACATGGCCTGGGCGATCGGCGCGAACGACGTTGCGAATTCGATGGGGACGTCGGTCGGCTCGGGGGCCATCACGGTCGGCGTCGCCATTCTGATCGCCGGTGTGTTCGAATTCCTCGGGGCGTTTCTGGCGGGCGGCGAGGTCACGTCGACGATCCGCAAGGGCATCATCGACGCCGAG
>JAJDVM010000341.1 GCA_022826125.1 Defluviicoccus sp. | reverse complement strand
CGCGGCGACCATACCGGCGTCGCGTAGCGCCCCTTGCCGAAACTCACGCGCCGCGCGTTCCCCTCCCCCATGTCCATCACGTAGATCTGCTGCTGACCGCTGCGGTCGGAGTTGAACACCATGCGCTTGCCGTCGGGCGAGTCTCGGCTTCCCTGTATAGGGTGATGTGACGAGGCTGTGCGATCGGAAGTGGACACTTGGGAGGTGTCCACCAGGGTTTAAGTGGACACGATCGCAGATGTCGGATTCGGATGCAGGCAACCCTCCGGCAAGGCCTCGACATGGGTCGCGATCACCGAATTCCGTCGTCTATCGCATTTTGCCCTCTAGGGATCTCCGACAAGTTGGTCCTGTTCGCCGAGTCACCCGCGATCCGCGGAGCGTCACGATTCGGTTGATACAAGGCGCTGAAGAGCGATTAGCGGTGAAAACCGGGCTTGCCGGCCACTTGACAGTAACCATCCGCCGGAGACCGCAGGGTGAACTGGCCCGAGTTTGGCGGCGAGGAGTAGTGCGGAGTGGACTGTCGGCCTAAGCGGCCAGATCGTGCCGCAGTTCGGGGACCCAGTTCCAGGGGAGGAGTTCGTCGAGCCGGTTCTGCGGCGTCCCGGCGATGCGGCGGAGGACATCGGCGAGCCAGGCCTGCGGGTCGACGTCGTTGAGCTTGGCGGTGCCGATGAGGGTGTACATCGCCGCCGCGCGCACGCCGCCGCGGTCGGAACCGGCGAACAACCAACTGCGTCTTCCGAGGGCGATACCGCGGAGCGCCCTCTCGACCGCATTGTTGGTCAGGCAGATGCGGCCGTCCTCGGGGAAGCGGGCGAACAGCTCCCAGCGCCTGAGCATGTAATCCATCGCCTTGGCCACGGGGGCATGGCGCGACAGCTTCCTGCGCTCGGTCTCCATCCAGTCCTTGAGGTCGGCCAGCACCGGCGCGCTGAGTTCCTTGCGCACGGCGAGGCGTTCCTCGGCGGACTTGCCGACGATCCCGCGCTCGATGTCGAACAGCATATCGATCCGCTTCACCGCCTCCAGAGCCACGGGCGAGATCGGCGGCGCGGTCTTGCCCTGTCTCTTGCTGGCCGCGATGTCGGCGAGCTCGAAGAACTTCCTCCGCGCGTGGCTCCAGCATGGGGCCTCGGTGACCGGCCCCGGTGATCTGGCGGTCGCATACAGACGGTTGAACCCGGCATAGAGATCGGCCTGGAGGATGCCGGAGAAGCTCTTCAGGTGCTCGACCGGGTGGACGCCGGAGCGGTCCCGCGAATAGCGGAACAGCACCGCCGGCGGGTCCGGACCGCCGAACGGCCTGTCGTCGCGCACATAGGCCCAGGCCCGCCCGGTGGCGCACTTCCCCCTGGCCAGCACCGGCACGGGGGTGTCGTCGCCGTGCAGCCGCTCCGCCGCCAGAACATGTCTGGCGATCAGATCGTGCAAGGGCCTCAGCGCCACCGTGCAGGCGCCGACCTGGTCGGCCAGCGTCGACAGGCTGAGATCGACCCCCTCGCGGGCGTAACGGTCGCGCTGGCGGTTCAGCGGCTGGTGCTGGCCGTACTTCTCGAACACGATGGTCGCCAGCAGGTTGGGGCCCGCCCAGCCCCGCGGCGTCGCATGGAACGGCGCCGGCGGCTGGCTGATCTTCTCGCAATCCCGGCAGGTGAACTTCTCGCGCACCGTCTGGATGACCTTCCAGCGGCGCGGGATCACCTCCAGCGTCTCGGTCACGTCCTCGCCGATCTTCGACAGCTTCTCCGAGCCGCAGCACGAACACGAGGTCGGCCCCGGCACCACCACCCGCTCGCGCGGCAGGTGCGCCGGAAACGGCTTGCGCCCGGACCGGCGCCGCCTGAACCCCTTCACCCCCGTGGTTCCCGCCGCCGCCTTCTCGGCCGCCAGCTCGTCCTCGGTCGCGCTCGCCTCGAGCTCGTCGAGCTGCAGCTCCAGCTGGTCGAGAAGCCGCTCCTTGCGCTCCGAGCGCTGACCGTAGAGCTCGCGCCGCAGCTTCTCGATCGCCAGCTTGAGGAACGCGATCTCGGCTTCCGCGTCCGACACCCGGGCCGCCTCGTTGGCGGCCCGCGCCTCGGCCTCCGAGGCCCGGGCCTCAGCCTCGGACGCCCTCGCCTCAGCCGCCGCAAGCGCCTCCCTCAGCGCGTCGATCCCGAACCCCTCGGTCATGCCCGAAAGCCCAGCACATCGCCCGATTCGACGCCATGCCCGCCACTCCCGGTGAGTCATTATGTCGCGGATCAGCCCGCTCGCGACGGCCGCCAGGTCCGCACCGGGTTCCGCCAGTCGATCCCCTCCAGCAGATAGCCGAGCTGCGCCGCGCTGATCGACACCGCTCCGCCCGAGGTCGCCGGCCACTGGAACCGGCCACGCTCCAGGCGCTTGGCATAGAGCGAGGTCCCAACCCCGTCGGCCCAGAGAATCTTGACCAGGTCGCCCCTGCGTCCCCGGAAAACATAGAGATCGCCGGCATGGGGATCGCGACCCAGATCCTCCTGGACCTGCAGCGCCAGCGTGTTCATCCCGCGCCGCATGTCCGTGACACCCGTCGCCAGCCACACCCGGACCCCGCCCGGAACCGGGATCATCGCCCCTCCAGAACCGCAAGAACCCGGGCCAAAGCCCGGCCGTCCACCTCCCGGTCGACGGTCACCCGAACGCCGCCGGGCAGTGCAATCTCCATTCGGCCCGCCGCGTTAACATCTCCAGATGGTGAGGCCATCGTCGCCGCGCCCGGCCCGTCGTCGGGCGAGGCCTCGACAACCACCGGCACGAACCCGCCGTTCCCCGCATCGCCCGCCAGCTCCCGGAAGTGCCGACGCCAGGTGAACAGCTGATTGGTGTTCAGGTCGTGGCGCCGCGCCACAACCGATACCGAAACCCCGGGCTGATAGCTCTCCGCCACGATCCGGCGCTTCTCCGCCTCGCTCCAACGGCGACGAGGGGGAGACCCGCCTTCCTGCCCGCCAATCGGCTCCTGCGCCTCGTCCGGCATCCGCGATCGTGTCCACTTGATCGGCTGATGGACACCAAGCCGGCGGCCATCCACGATCGATCACTCTCGTCGAATCCCGCCAAACCAGACAGGCGGTCCTCGGCGGAGGGTTACACTTGACACACACCAGCACCGTCCGCTCCAGTCACCTTCTCGCCGGGGAGACGACATTCCGTGGACGCGAGCCTCACCGTCATTCTCGTCGCGGCGATCGCGGCCGGTCTCTACATGGCCTGGGCGATCGGGGCCAACGACGTCGCGAACTCGATGGGGACGTCGGTCGGCTCGGGGGCCATCACGGTCGGCGTCGCCATTCTGATCGCCGGTGTGTTCGAATTCCTCGGGGCGTTTCTGGCGGGCGGCGAGGTCACGTCGACGATCCGCAAGGGCATCATCGACGCCGAG
>JAJDVM010000093.1 GCA_022826125.1 Defluviicoccus sp. | reverse complement strand
CTGCATCGCCATGTTGGGGTAGAAGATGACGTTGTGCCGCGTCTTGGTGAGGACCTCCTTGGTGCGCTCCGGCCCGTGCCGCGCCTCGAGCCGCCTGACATATTCCCGGTGGAGGTCGGACGTGTTCTCGATCTGCGGCAGGCCGCCCTGCCAGGAATGTCCGTTGGGAAGCGCCGAGACGCCGAGCGGATCCATCGACTTCACACGGCCCCGCTTGCCGCGGAACTCGATGCCGCCCTTGTCCCCCTTGCGGCGGACGAATTGCTGCCCGGTGGGCCGCGACGACGATTCGTGGCTGTAGGCCGGGTGGTACATGTCTGAAAGGTTGTCGATCTGGAACTTCCAGTTGCCGCGATACATGTAGCGGTGGACGCCGCCGCGGATCTCCACCTCGCCGTCCGGCGCGCTGTCCGCGAGGTCCTCGAGGCAGACCGCGTTGGCGCCGAGCCAGTCGCGCAGGCCCGGCCCGTCCTCCGACAGGTTGGCGAACACGAAGCCGCACAAATCGTCGACCCTGGCGACCCGCCCCATGCCGTCGCGCACCCTGTCGGGCCGGCATCCCTCGGGGTAGCCCTCGGGCTGGGTGACGAAATCGAGGTCGCCGTTCGTGTCGTAGGTCCAACCGTGATACATGCACATGAAGCGCTTGGCGTTGCCCTGTTCCTCCGCGACCACCTTGACGCCGCGATGGCCGCAGCGGTTGTAGAGGACATGGACCTCGCCGTCGGTGTGGCGGGTCATGACGACCGGCTGGGCGCCGATCCGGGTGCATAGGAAGTCGCCCGCCTCCGGCACCTGCGAGGCATGGCCGACATAGACCCAGCTGCGCGCGAATATCCGCTCCATTTCCAGGTCGAAGATCGCCTGGTCCTGGAAGACCTGCCTGTGGACCCTGGTATCCGTGACCAGCCCGGACAGATCGCCGTTCGCCAGCATGTCGTCCTCCGATTGTCGGCCCGCAGCGATTCTGCGGTCTGTCGGGGCACGGTTCAACCGCCACCGTCGAGACGGTAGACTAGCGTCGGCGAAACCCTGAGGAAATTCCGCCCGTGGAAGACCGCAAGGACCCGATCCAGGACCTGCTCGACGGCCCCGTGGCCGTGATCAATATCGGGCTCGCGCAGTTCGCGCGGACGCTCCAGGGGCAGGGGGTCGACGCGGTGCAGGTCGACTGGAGTCCGCCCGCCGGAGGCAACCGGCGGATGATCGATCTTCTGGACAAGCTCGGCGCATGACGGGAGGCGATGTCGCCGCCGCCGTCGAGGCGGCAAACGCGCGCGCGGTCGAACGCATGCTCGCGGCCGACCCGGTCCTGGTCGATGTGGCGGCCGCCGGCGATGCGATCGAAGGTCTCGAAGGCCGCACGGTCCTGCACGCCGGGCCGCCGATCGGATGGCCCGACATGTGCGGCCCGCTGAAGGGCGCCGTCGCGGGCGCGATCGTCCTGGAAGGCTGGGCCGGGGATCTGGACGCGGCGGCCGGACTCGCGGCGGCGGGCGGGGTCGCCTTCCACCCGAACCACCATTTCGACGCGGTGGGGCCGATGACCGGCATCGTCACCCGCTCCATGCCGGTGATGATCGTGGAGAACCGGGCATTCGGAAACCGCGCCTACTGCACCCTCAACGAGGGTCTCGGAAAGGTCATGCGCTTCGGCGGCAACGACGCCGAGGTGCTGGACCGCCTGCGCTGGCTCGCCGATACGTTCGGTCCCGCATTCGGTGCCGCATTGCGGGAGGCCGGGGGAATACCGCTCAAGGCGATGATCGCGCGCGGGCTCTCGATGGGCGACGAGATGCACCAGCGCAACGTGGGCTGCACGAGCCTGCTGCTGCGCACCGTCGCTCCGGCGCTCGCGCGCGCGGTGGGCGACCGGGAGCGGCTCGCGGGGTTGTTCGAATTCATCGGCGGCAACGACCAGTTCTTCCTCAACGTCGCGATGGCGATGGGCAAGGCGATCATGGACCCGGTGCGCGGCATCGAGGGGTCCAGCGTGGTCACCGCGATGAGCCGCAACGGGACGATGTTCGGGATTCGCGTCTCCGGGCTGGACGACCGCTGGTTCACCGCCCCGGTGGAGATGCCCCGCGGGCTCTACTTCCCGGGCTTCTCCGAGGACGACGCCAACCCGGATATCGGCGACTCCACCATCGTCGAGACTGTCGGGCTCGGCGGCTTCGCGATGGCGGCCGCGCCCGCGGTCGCGGGGTTCGTCGGCGCCGGCACGGCGGCGGACGCGCTCGACTACACCCGGGCGATGGAGGAGATCACCGTCGCGCGGAACCCCGAATGGACGATCCCCGCGCTCGACTTCGCGGGCGTTCCGACCGGCATCGATATCCGCAAGGTGGTCGCCAGCGGCCGGGTCCCGACCATCAACACCGGAATCGCCCACCGGGAGGCCGGGATAGGCCAGGTGGGCGCGGGTGTGGTGAAGGCGCCGATGGCCTGTTTCGAGAACGCGCTGGAGGCGTTCGCCGCGGAGATGGGCGTCGCATGAGCGCCGGCGTCGCCGCGACCCGCGTCCGCGCCGGCTTCTATCTCGATTCGGTCGCGCTCATGCGGATTTCCCAAACCGTGCAGGACGTCGCTGGGGTTTCCGCCGCGTCCCTGATGATGGGCAGCCGCTCCAACAGGGAATTGCTGCGCGACGCGAACCTGCTCGATTCCGCCGCCGAGGCGGCCGGGCCCAACGATCTGGTGATCGCCGTGCGCGCGGACGACGAGCACGCGCTGCGGGCGGCGTTCGATGCGGCCGAGGCGGCGCTCATGGGCCCAGCGGCGAGCGGCCGGGAGGGGAGGGGGTGGAACCCGCGCTCTCTGGAGACCGGTCTCCGCGCGCTTCCCGGCGCCAACCTTGCCATTGTGTCGGTGCCCGGCCGGTTCGCCGCGCGCGAGGCCCGCCGCGCCCTCGAACGCGGCCTCAACGTGATGCTGTTCTCCGACAATGTCGGGATCGAGGAAGAGATCGCGCTGAAGTCGCTTGCCGGCGCGCGCGGGCTCTTGATGATGGGACCCGATTGCGGGACCGCGATCGTCGCCGGCGCGCCGATCGGCTTTGCCAACGACGTGCCGCGCGGCGATATCGGCCTGATCGCGGCCTCCGGCACCGGGCTGCAGGAGGTGGCTTGCCTGATCGCCCGGGCGGGCGGAGGGATCAGGCACGGGATCGGGGTCGGCGGACGCGACCTGGGCGCCGCGGTGGGGGGCGCGATGACGCTTTCCGCGATCGACGCCCTCGACCGGGACGAGGCGACGGAGCGCATCGTGCTGATCTCCAAGCCGCCGGACCCGGAGACGGCGGGCCGGATCGCGGACCGGATCGCGGCGAGCTCGAAGCGGTTCACCCTCTGCTGCATCGGCATGGACCCGATGGACTTGCCGGAAAACGCCCGTCAGACGACGACGCTCCGCGACGCGGCGGAAGACGCGCTGGCGGGCGCCGGCAGTCCCGAGCCGGCACGGACGCTCGAAAACGCCCGCAGGAAGTTCCGCGGCGAGCCCTCGTCGGTGCGCGGCCTTTTCAGCGGCGGATCGCTGTGCGCCGAAGCCCAGGCGGTGCTGGTGGCCGCCGGTATCGGCTTTGCCTCCAACGTGCCCATACCCGGTGCGGCGGACACGGGGTCCGGCCACCGCCTGATCGATCTCGGCGCGGACGAGTACACGCGCGGGCGGCCCCACCCGATGATCGAGCCCGCCGTGCGGGACGCGCCGCTGAAGGAGGCGCTCGCCGACCCGGATGTCGGAATCGTGCTGGTGGACGTGGTTCTCGGCCACGGCTCTCACGAAGACCCCGCGGGCGCGCTCGTCTCGGTGCTGGCCGCGCATGAGCGGGAGGCCCCGGCGGTGATCGCCTCGGTCTGCGGCACGGACGAGGACCCGCAGAACCGCGCGGCTCAGGTCGAGGCGTTGCGCGAAGCCGGGGTGGTGGTCGCCGAGTCCAACGCGGGTGCCGCCGAAACCGCGGCGGCGCTTCTCCGCGATTGAGACCGGAGGCGGCGGTCGATCCCCTTCAGCGCCGAAACCGCGCCGGCCAGCGCCTCCCAACCGGAGCTGTGGCCGATCGCGTCGAGCCCGCGGAGCCCGGCGGCAAGCGCCCTGTCGTCGCCCCGGGCGAGCGCGTCGACGGACCGGTGCAGGGCGTCCGCGCCGAGCCCTTTCGCCGCCGCCTGCAGATGCGCGGCGCTGATACGGTTGGTGCCGTCGGTAGCGGAGGCGAGCGCCCGTCCGGCGAGTGCGTCCGCTTTGCTCGCGTACCCGCACATCGAGAGCGCGATCATGGCTCCGCCGAGATAATCGTCGCCCGAGGGCGTGAGCCCGGGACCCAATCCGATCAGCCTCTCGACGGCGCCGCGCGGCGGCGGTGCGCCCGTGTCTCCCGCCAGCCAGCTTTCCAGAGCCGAGATCGCCGGCCGAGCGCGGCGCAGGGTCGGAGGACCGCCGGGAATCGGGGAGCGATGCGGCCGGGCAAGCGGCGCGAGCCCCTCGTCCAGATCGAAGCCGGAAAGCGCATCGGAGAGCCGGGCGAGAGCCGCCGCAAGCCCGTCTCCGGTCCATTCGCAGGGCCCCCGCGGCGGATCGTGGAGCCGCGCTACGGCGAAAGTGACGAAGCGAAGCGCGGCGATCCGGACTCCCCCCCTGTCGGGGGCGACAGGATCGCCGGGCCGCAAGCCCGCCTCCTGCCAGTCCGGCAGGCTCTGTTCCCGCCCCGCGAGCGCGTTGAGCGGGCCGGCCCCGAGGGCGGCGGGACCGAAGCAGGCGATGGCGCCCGAGCCGTCGTGGCTCAGATAGACGCTCCGGCGAAATACCGCGAGCACAGAGCCGCCGTCGGCCGCGAGCGCCCTCAGGCAGTCCGCGGCCTCGCGGCCGGCCAGCGAGACACCGACCGCCATCGGTTCCTCAGCCATCGCGGACGATGTGGGTTCCGGTCCTTCCTTCCAGCGCGTCCACCGCGCGTTCCAGCGGCCCGATCACCACCCGTTTCCCTCCGCGCTCGATGAAATCGATCGCCGCGTCGATCTTGGGCCCCATGCTGCCCGGCGGGAACTGGCCGTCGTCGCGGTGGGACTCGATCTCCGCCAGGGTGACGGAGTCGAGGCCGCGCTGGGAGGGCGTGCCGAAGTCGATCGCGACGCGGTCGATACCGGTCAGGATCATGATCGTGTCGATGCCGAGCGCCTGGGCCATCATCGCCGAGGTCAGGTCCTTGTCGATGACCGCCTCCACCCCGGTCCGCGTCCCGTCGGGGCGGCGCAGGACCGGGATGCCGCCGCCGCCGCCGGCGATCACCACCGCGCCCTGGGTCGCGAGATCGCGAACCAGCGAGAGATCGGCGATGTGCCGCGGTCGGGGCGAGGGGACGACATGGCGCCAGCCGCGGCCCGAATCCTCGCGCATTTCCCAACCCGTTTCGCAGGCCAGCGCCTTCGCTTCCTCCTCCGAATAGAAATAGCCGATCGGTTTGGTCGGGTTGTCGAAGGCCGGGTCGTCCGGGTCGACCTCCACCTGGGTCAGAAGGCAGACCACGTGGCGCGAATCGCCGACTTCGCGCAGCGCGTTTTCCATCGCCTGCAGGAGGAGATACGCGACCCCGCCCTGGCTGTGCGCGACGCAGATGTCGAGCGACATCGGCGTCACGCGGTTTCGCGCGATGGCCTGGCGCATCATGATCTTGCCGACGACGGGCCCGTTTCCGTGGGTGACCACGAGCTCGTTCCCGAGGCGCATCAGGGGCAGCAGGGACGCTGCCGTCCGCTCCGCGTATTCGCGCTGTTCGGCGACGGTGCCGGAGGTCGTTTCCGGGTGTACCGCGTTGCCGCCGATCGCCACCAGAAGGCGGTCCGGAATCGGGAATTGGGCCAAGGCGGGTCGCTCCTCGATCCCGCCGAGCCTAGCCCAACGCCCCGCGCTTTGCGACGCGTAATCGTTGTGGCGCCGGGCGAATTAGGCTATCGCCCCCTGTCGGAACGACCCAGGATCGGGAGAGCGTGACCGCATGTCGGAACTGTTCGGAGATCTCAATCCGCCGCCGCGCCTGTTGATGGGGCCGGGGCCGATCAATGTCGATCCCCGCGTCCTGCGCGCGATGTCGATGCCGATGCTGGGCCAGTTCGATCCGGTTTTCACCGGCTACATGAACGAGATCATGGCTCTGTCGCGGCAGGTCTGGCGGACGGAGAACCGCTGGTCGCTGCTGGTCGACGGCACGGCGCGCGCCGCGATCGAGGCGATCCTGGTCTCCGTGATCGAGCCGGGCGACCGGGTGCTGGTCCCCGTCTCGGGCCGATTCGGACAGCTTCTCTGCGAGATCGCCGAGCGCGCCGGGGCGGAGGTCTGCGTCATCGAGACCGAATGGGGCACGGTCTTCACGCCCGACCGGGTCGAGGACGCGCTCAAACGCGAACGGCCCAAGCTGGTCGCCGCGGTGCACGGCGATACCTCGACGACGATGGCCCAGCCGCTCGACGAGATCGGCCCGCTTTGCCGGCGCTACGGCGCGCTCCTGTTCGTCGACGCGACGGCGACGCTCGGCGGGATGAAACTGCCGGTCGACGAGTGGCAGATCGACGCGGCCGCGGCCGGTCTCCAGAAGTGCCTCTCGGGTCCTTCGGGTTCGGCGCCCATCACCTTCAACGAACGCGTGGTGGAGACTCTCCGTCCCCGGCATCACATCGAGCAGGGCATCCGCCCGGAAGGCATCGCCGAAGGGGAGGGGGCACAGATCCGTTCCAACTATTTCGACCTCCCGATGTTGATGGATTACTGGAGCGAGATGCGCCTCAACCATCACACCGAGGCCACGACGATGCTCTACGGCGCCCGGGAGTGCTTCCGCATCGCCCTGCAGGAGGGGCTGGAGGCGCGCTTCGCCCGCCACGCCCTGGTCGGACGGGCGCTTGTGGCGGGCCTGCAGGCGATGGGGCTCGAGATCTTCGGCGACATCGACCACAAGATGGCCAACGTCACCGGCATCGTGATCCCCGACGGCGTCGACGGCGACCGGGTAATCCGCGGCATGCTGGAGGATTTCAGCATCGAGATCGGCACCTCCTTCGGTCCGCTGCGGGGCAAGATTTGGCGGATCGGGACGATGGCCTATAACTGCCGCAAGGATGCGGTTCTCACCACGCTTGCCGCCTTCGAGGCGACGCTCCGGCAGTGCGGCTATTCCGCGCCGCCCGGCGCCGGCGTCGATGCCGCGCTCGCCGTCTTCCGTGCGCCCGAAGCGGCCTAGGCTTGAAGCGGTTCTACAAGGGCGCGCTTTCCGCCCCCGTGGAGGACGGGTTCGGCGTGTTTCTCGACGACCGCCCGGTGATGACGCCGGGAAAGCGGGTTCTGACCGTGCCCCGGGCCGCTCTCGGCGACGCCATCGCCGGGGAATGGTCCGATCAGGAAGAGACGGTCGATCCGATGTCGATGCCGTTGACCCGGTTCGCCAACACCGCGCTCGACATCGTGAGCGAGAGGCGGGACGAGGTGGTGGCGGAGATCGCGGGTTACGGCGAGACCGATCTCGTCTGCTACCGCGTCGAGCGGCCGGACGAGCTGCGGCGGCGGCAGGAGGCGGCGTGGGATCCGCTGGTCGACTGGATAGAGGAAGGCTCCGGGGTCCGTCTGGAGGTGACGACGGGGCTGATCCCGGCGCCCCAGCCGCCCGAAGCCGTCGAGGCCCTGTGCGCCCGGGTGACGGCATTCGACGATTTCGTGCTGGCGGCCTTCCAGCGTGCCACCGGAGCGCTCGGCTCCGTCGTGCTGGCGCTTGCGATGACGGCCGGGCGAATCGACGTGGAAGAGGCCTGGGCCGCGTCGAACGTCGACGAGTCCTACCAGTCCGAGCGCTGGGGCGAGGACGGCGAGGCCCGGGAAGCGCGCGAGGTGCTGCGGTCCGAGCTCCTGGCCGCCGACCGCTTCATCCGGCTCTGCCAGACGCAACCGCCGTCGTGACGGCTCCGCGCGGCCTCTCCCCGAAGACGGACGCGAACCCGCGCAACAGCGCGTCGTCGACCTCGTCCATGGAAACGGCGACGCCGAGATCGGCGAGCGAAGTTACGCCGCGGTCCGCGATCCCGCAGGGCACGATCCCGTCGTAATGCGACAGGTCGGGCGCGACGTTCAGGGACACGCCGTGATAGCTGATCCAGTGCCGCAGGCGGAGGCCGACCGCGGCGATCTTGGCCTCGCCGCCCGGGCGTTCGACCCAAATTCCCACCCGGCCCTCGCGGCGCTCCCCCGCGATGCCGAACTCCGCCAGGGTCGCGATCAGCCACGCTTCGATCGAACGGACGAAACGCCGGACGTCCCGACCCCGGGGCGCGAGGTCGAGCATCAGGTAGACCACCCGCTGGCCGGGGCCGTGATAGGTGAACTCGCCGCCCCGGCCGCTCGTGTGGACCGGTAAGCGATCCGGCGCGATGAGGTCTTCCCTTCGCGCCGACGTCCCGGCGGTGTAGAGCGGCGGATGCTCGACCAGCCACGCAAGCTCGTCGGCCGATCCCGCGCGGATGGCCGCGACCCGATCCTCCATGCGGCGGACCGCGTCGCGATAGGGCTGCAGCCCCGGCTCGACCAGCCATTCGACCGTCATCGGCGATCCCGCGTCATGCCTCGCGTCTTGCGGCGTGCATCGCATTTTGCTATGTCCGCTCCCCGTAATTTGGCGGCAACCGGGCAAGAGTCCAACATCTATGCGGTCGTGGCGGAACTGGTAGACGCGCAGCGTTGAGGTCGCTGTGGGAGCAATCCCGTGGAAGTTCGAGTCTTCTCGACCGCACCATTTCGCCGGGCCCGCCCAATCGATGGGCGGGCCCGTTCCGTTTCCCGCGTCCCGGCCGTTCGGAGGCTGACATGAGCCAGTCGCACGAGGTTGCGGCCCGGCCCGGCGACGGCGTCGCGGTCGGCGGACCGATCGGGCTCGACCCCGAGGTCGCGCGTTCGGTGATCGATGCGCTCGAGTCCGGGCGGCTCGAGGAAGCCGCCGGGCTCGTCGCCGCTCTTCACCATGCCGAGGCGGCCGACCTTCTCGAACAGCTGAACCCCGACCATCGCGCGGCGGCGGTCGATATCCTGGCGCCCGCCTTTCCGCCGGAAATCATGCCCGAGCTCGACGACGCGGTTCTCCAGGACGTCGCCGAGCGTCTCGGAACCCGGCGCCTGGCCGGCGCGATCGCCGGGCTCGAATCCGACGATGCGCTGCTCCTGATCTCCTCGCTCGACGAGGCCGAGCAGCGCCGGGTGATGCAGGCGATCCCCGCCGCGCTGCGCGCCGCGCTGGAGCAGGGCCTCGCCTATCCCGAGGACAGCGCGGGCCGGCTGATGCAGCGCGACCTCGTCGCGGTACCGACCTTCTGGACGGTCGGAGAGACCATCGACTACCTGCGCGAGGCGGACGACCTGCCGAACGACTTCTACGACATCTTCGTGGTCGATCCGGGCCACCGCCCGGTCGGAACCGTCGCGCTCAGCCATGTGCTCCGCACCAGGCGTCCGGTGCCGATGCGGGATCTCTCGCGCCGCGATGTGGTCGCCGTGCCCGTCGGCATGGACCAGGAGGAGGTCGCCTACGCGTTCGCGCAAAAGGATCTCGTCTCGGCCCCCGTGGTCGACGACGGCGGCCGGCTGATCGGCGTGATCACCGTCGACGACGTGGTCGACGTGATCCACGAGGAGGCCGAGGAGGACCTGATGCGCCTCGGCGGCGTCACCGAGACCGACATCTACGAGGCCGTGATCGACACCGGGAAGGCCCGGTTCTCCTGGCTCTTCGTCAACCTGCTGACCGCCATCCTCGCCTCCGTCGTGATCTGGTTCTTCGAGGCGACCATCGAGCAGATCGTCATCCTCGCGGTCCTGATGCCGATCGCGGCGTCGATGGGCGGCAACGCCGGTACCCAGTCTCTGACGGTCGCGGTGCGCGCGATCGCGATGCGAGACCTGACGTCGGCCAACGCCTGGCGGGTGCTGTCGAAGGAAGGGCTGGTCGGGCTCCTGAACGGGGTGCTGTTCGCCCTGATCGTCGGCCTCGTCGCCTGGGTCTGGTCGGGCGAGATCTCCATCGGTCTCGTTATGGCCGCGGCAATGGCGGTTACCATGGTCATCGCCGGGATCGCCGGTACCGCGATCCCGTTCTGCCTGTCGCGCACGGCCGTCGACCCCGCGGTCGCCTCGGGCGTGTTGCTGACGACGATCACGGACGCGATCGCCTTCCTGGCCTTTCTCGGTTTCGCGGCGTGGTGGCTGCTCTGACCGCCTTTGTCCCGGCGGCCCGGAGTGGAACAATGGGGCAGCCCGGTCGAGGAGGGGAGTGACGGCGATGGCCCGGACCGAACCGCCGCGCGGCTGGCCTGCGGGCCGGCCGCTCGCGATCTCCTTCCACATCATGTGCGAGGCGTGGCCGGACGACGCGGCGCCGGGCGTCGGGCCCATGGGAAATCCCATAAGGGCGGGCGTGCTCGACACCCAGGCGCGGTCATGGGCGCGCTACGGCATGACCGAAGGCGCATGGCGTCTGCTCGACATCGTCGCCGAGGCCGG
>JAJDVM010000151.1 GCA_022826125.1 Defluviicoccus sp. | reverse complement strand
TCGGCCTCTACACCGGCATGCGCCGGGGCGAGGTCGTGTCGCTGCGCTGGGAGCGGGTCGACCTGGAGCGGCGCGTCCTGCGGGTCGAGGAGACGAAGACGGGGGTGCCGCTGGAGCTTCCGGTCACGCGGCAGCTCGCCGCCATCTTCGGGCGGCTCCGGCCGGATTGCAGCGGCGATGCCACGCCGTCCGGCTGGGTGTTCCCGTCGCCGAAGAAGGCGCGTGCGGGCCATGTCGCGGACATCGCGCGGTTCTACGAGGACATCGGCAAGGCGGCGGGGACCCGCTTCTGGTTCCACGGGCTGCGCAACGCCTTCATCACGGTGGCCGAGCGCGAACTGATGCTGCCGCGCTCGCTGACCAAGCGGCTGGTGAACCACGCCCGTCCGTCGGACGTGACGGAGGGCTACGCCGCCGACTGGACGGTGGACCAGCTGCGCGAGCCGGCTCAGCGAATCGCGGATCGCATCGACGAGTTGTGCAAGTGCTGAGTTCAGCATTTGCTCAGGTGTCCCGCATGCCGACGTGGCCGCAACATGTGCCTGGAGCGAGCTTATTCCAATGCACGATGTCCCGGTCGGGCGCGATTGCGGCTTCGGGCGACCTTGCGCGGAAGGAATGACGCCCATTCCGAATTCGGAACAGGCGCCATTCGCGCGCCTCGGGGATGGGCGGAGGCCGCGGACGGGTCACTCCACGCCAGGCGCGACCGTGAGGGCGGTCCCGACCTTGATCGTCTTGACGATCACGGTTCCGAACACGCCGAGCAGCATGAGAAGGGCGACCGTCGCCGCAAGAGAGCCGACCAGCAGCAAGAAGGGCTGGAACCGGATCATGGCCTCCTGCACCGGTCGGTCGTGCCGGTCCGTGAAGTTCGCCCAGGGATTGGAGAACGCCGCAACCTGCTGTTCGCGGATCCTGCGGTCAGCGTCGTCCCGGATGGCGAGGCGCGCGACCTGGCCGGCACGGAATCGCGCCATGCCCTCCCGGACCTCGGTGAACGCGCTGGCTTGCCGACCGTCGGGACCCGAGGTTCTCGCGCCCGGCTCCGCGACGGCACTTTTCGCCTTCCCGTCGGGATTCGTTGCGGCGGCATCCATGGCGTTCTCCGTTTCCACTGTCGCTGCAGCCTACGCTGGCACCGGGTCCCGTGCAACGGTCGGCGACCGCGTCATGAAGCCGCCCTGCCCGGCGAAGGGCGCGATGAAGCATCCCGGACAGGCAGCGGCAAACGACGCGGTTTCACTGTCGGCAGACATTGGCGGCGGCTTCGCATTGCCATGGACATGCGCCAGAATCCACAGGACCGCAATCTGGATGTCACTGTTCGGCGCACGGTCTTCTTGGGCGCCGGGTTTCCCCTTGCGCGGAGGAGCGTGCTGCCCGCGGGGCATCTTGCCTGGACCCGGCGGCAGGAGCGGCGTGGAATCCCATGGGAATCGCGCGGCATTCAGGGCCTGGCGTTCCCTGTCGGCGTGCGGTCAGATGCCATGAGCGAGGTCGGGATTTGCGCTTGGGGATGATTCGGTCCAAAGGGGCGTTCGGACATCAACATATGGTGGCAAGGGGCCGTTGAACGACAACCCCTTGCCGAGTGAAAGGAGATCAACGATGTCGAATGACTTGAACGAAGTGGCCCCTTCCAAGGGCGAGGCTAACACGCTGTTCGTCGCGCTGGAAGTGAGCGGAACGTCTTGGGTGGTCGGGATCGGCGACCCCAGGCAGCCGGACAAGGTCGGGGTGCACAAGCTGGCGCCGGCCGACACGGGAGGTCTTCTGGGGAGGATCGAGAAGGCCTGCAGCGGCGCGGACGGGCCGTCCCGGGTGCTTCTTACCTATGAGGCCGGGTACGAGGGTTTCTGGCTGGTCCGGTGGCTCGGCAAGCACGCGCCGGAGATCAACGTCGTGGTCTGCGATCCGGCGAGCCTCGAGGTCGTGCGCAGGAAGAAGCGAGCGAAGACGGACCGGATCGACGCCCGCAAGATGGTCCGTGCGCTGCGGGCCTGGGACGGCGGCGACCGGGATGCGATGTCGCCGGTCCGGATCCCGACGATCGAGGAGGAGGACGCGAAACGGCTGTTGCGTAGACGGGAGCGCCTGGTGAAGGAGCGGCGTCGGCTCGCGAACTCGATCGCCGGACTGCTCAGGCTGCACGGGATATCCCCCGGGAATCCGGCGAGAAAAGGGTTCCGCGCGCGCCTCGACGGGCTTGAGACGGGCTACGACATGGAACTGCCGCCGGGACTTCTGGCCGAGATTCATGGCATCCTCGACCGGCTGGAACTGGTCTGCGCGGAGCTGAAGACGGTCGAGGCGGAGAAGGCCGCAGCATTGAAGGCGTCGAAGGAGGCGCTCGACAGCCTTCCGGCGCAAGACGCCGGGACCGGGAATGTGGAGTCTCCGGCGCAGGAGGGGCTTGGCGACCATCCCGGGGTGGACGGTGATGCGGATTCCGCCGGGACGGCGCCGGACCCCGCTCCGGATCGAACGCATTGTGCGGCGGCGCTGGTCCGGCTGCGCGGGATCGGCCCGAACGACGCCCTGCTGCTGGGCACCGAACTGTTCTACAGGGACTTCCGCAACCGTCGGCAACTGGCCAGCCTGGCGGGATTGGCGCCGGTTCCCTTCGCGAGTGGCCGCATCGACCACGACCAGGGGATCAGCAAGTCCGGAAACCCGACGCTGCGGAGGCATTTGGTGCAGATGGCCTGGCGCTGGCTGTTCCACCAGCCGGGCAGCGCGCTGTCGAAATGGTTCCTGGACTACGTCAGCGCCCGCGACGGGCGTTCGCGAAAGCGTGGAATCGTGGCACTAGCGCGCAAGCTGCTGGTGGCGCTGTGGCGTTACGCAACCGCGGGGCTGGTGCCGGAGGGCGCCGTCCTGTCGCGGGCCTGAGAGGAGAAGAACGAAACATCCGGACACTCGGGCGGCCCGACGGGGCCTCCGGGGAACCCGGGCAAGGCGTGTGACCGCAGGGTTGCATGGTTCGCCGCAAAAGCAGACTGCGGCACCGTCATTCCAGATGGGTCCCGCCTCCCGGAACGTCGCACCGCCCCGAATCGGGCACCAGGGTCACGGGGCCGGCTGCTGTCGGCCAAACCGAACCGGATAAGAGGATGGACGCGACGTTGAGCGCGCCGAGGAACCGCGACGTTCTGCCTGGAGCATCCCCGAATGGCGCCAAGCCGTTCCGACAACAGGAGAAGAACAATGTGACGGCACGGCAAGGCGACGCGGGGTCGGTTGCTGCCTGGAAAGGAATGCCCGGGTTTCGTCCATGGCGCGATCCGGGAGGGTCCTGTGGATTTGTGGACGAGCCCTTCGGGCCTCTCGCCCACAAGCTCCACAGGACAGCAACAACAACCCTTTCGATTTGGAATTGAAAGGGTAAGGGAAAAAGGGCTTGACAGTAGGGGGGCTCATAAGAGCAACCCGGTCGCCGACGCGGGTTGACGCGCGCAGGCGCCGCGATCGTTACGATGGGAGAGTCCGGAGGGAGTCTGGCTGACTCCCGGACAGGAGCGGCGGTCGATTTGCGTCCCGAACGATCGGATCCCCCTCTGGCGCATGCGCGGGCCGAAGGCCCCAGCGCGAGCCCGTGACTCCGTGCCCGCGGACAAGGTCTTGCGACCGAAGTTCCGGAGCCAAGGCCCCCGGCACGAGCCGTCGCCGAAGGCGTCGGCAAGGATGCCGGAGGCGGCGGCATCAGCGCCATGGCAGCGTGTCGACCATGCGCTGCGCGGTCTCGCGGACGAGGCTGCGGTCGTGGACGCGGCGCGGGCCCCGCCAGTCATTGTCCAGGTGCAAGACGTAGCACCTGCGGCCGGGGCGCAGGATGTCGTCGTATGCGCAGACGTCGCCGACGTAGGAATCGCCGACATAGATGCGCGACTCGTCGTCGCTGGTGCGCGAGAAGCGGATGGTGGATTCGGGACAGCTCATGGCGTCCTCCTGCTGCTGCCGGCTGGGGAATGCGGGCCGCCGGACGGCGACGGCCCGCGCGAATCCGGCGTCACGCGCCGGCGTCGATCCCGTCGAAGATGTCGGGGCCGTCGAAGAGCGGCAGCCCGCCCGCCTCCTCAAGCTCGATGCGCGCCTCGATGACGCGGTCGCGCAGCGGCCCGGCCATCGCGGCGAGCGTGTTGGCGTCCGCGCGGCCTGTGTCCTGGTCGATGTATGGTGCCATGGTCTCCACTCCTCTCCTGGCGGTTCGCCCGCCCCGCCGCTTCCCTCCGGCTCCGGGCGAAAAGGACGGCAGCGCCCGGACGGGACGGCCTCGGGACCGAGGGCAAAAGAAAGGCCGACGCGCGCGGCGCCGGCCAGTCGGGAGGAAACGAGTGAATCGCTCTCTCAGAACGGTATTTCGTCGTCATGTTCCGAGGGGCCGCCGCGCGCGAGCTCGGCCCGGTCGGCCATGTCCGCGTAGGCCTGCGCCTCGGTGGTGTTCCCGTTCGGCTTGTCCAGGAATTGAACCCTGCCGCCCGGGACGAGCAGGATCTCGGTCGAGAACCGGTCGGAGTCCTCGCCGTCCTTCTTCCAGCGACGGGTCTGCAGCTTGCCCGCGACGTAGACCAGACGGCCCTTGGTCGCATGCTTCTGCAGCATGTCGATCAGGCCGTCCTGGAACGTCACGATCCTGTGCCATTCGGTGCGATCAATCCACTCGCCCCCGTTCCGGTCGACGTAGCTTTCGTCGGTGGCAATGCTCAGGTTGGCGACGCGGCCCCCCGATGCGAGCTGGTTGACGGTGACGTCGGCGCCGAGGCGGCCGATCAGTTCGGCGCGGTTGAGTCCGAAAGCCATGGTGAGTCTCCTTCATGGGTCTGATTGATGACGATGGGTTGCGAACGGCCGGGACCGGGACGCTCTCCCGACCCCCTTCCGTTCACCCTCTCCAAGCCC
>JAJDVM010000127.1 GCA_022826125.1 Defluviicoccus sp. | reverse complement strand
CGGCGTTTCCCGACGACGGCGGGCTGCGCCTCGTCCTGGAGCGGGAGGTGGCCGCCATCGAGGACGTCTGGGCGGGGTTCCCGGCCCCTCGATCGGGGCGGGCACGGGGGACGGGGACGGTGAGCTTCTGCTGGCGCTGGAAAGCGAGGCGGAGGGGCTCACGCAGAAGGACTACGCGCTGCGGCTCTGGACGCCCGAGCGGGTCGCGGAGGAATACTACACCGGCAGCTGGATGCATGAGCGCGTCAAGCGGCGCTTCTCCAGGGCAAGGGCGATCCTGAAGCGGTATCGGGATCTGGCGACGGGCAAATAGTCAGCAGGACTCGGCGCGCCGGCTGCCGGTAAGCGCCGCGTTTTCGTCCGCCATCGACACGGAAACCACGATCCGGCCGCCGAGAACGCAGGTGACGGTGACGCCGATCCCGCCTGCGTGACGACCGCCCTTCCTGCCGCATCCCCGCACTCCCGGATCGACGCGACCGCCGGTGTCGGTGCTTGCCGGGCGCATTCCGTCCTCCGTTCTTGCTCGTCCGGACATCGAACGTCACCGTCGCGCTCGCCCGGCCGCCGCGGACGGTCGCGCCGGGCGCCGGGCATCCACCGCCGATTCTCAATATAGCCACCGCTTCCAACGCGGTCGCCTGACCGGCCGAACAACGGAGCCGCGCGGGCCGATCGTTCCTGCCGATATCCCCCGCACCGGACGGCCCGGCGCCTCCATGGAGAGGCAATTCGATCCCGGCCCGTCCGGGCCGATCGGCAGCGCATGGACGCGGATTCGCAGTTCAGGCGGCGATCGGCGGCGATCGGCGCCCGCTGGCGGTCAAACTGAGGGGCGTTTTTCGACTCGTGAAAATCGCCCCTGTTCCTCCCCGCCCTTCTTCGCTCCGATGGCCGCATGTGCGCCCCGGATCGCCCGCCATCGTGCGGGGGCAGGCGGGGTCCGGGACCGGAAAGGAGATGGCGATGACGGACGGGGAGACGATCTATCTGAACACGCGGGCGGCGGCGGCGCATCTGGGGCTGTCGACGCGCACGCTGGACCGCTACCGGGTGTCGGGAGACGGGCCGGTGTTCCTGCGCTTCGGCGGCCGGGTGCGCTATCTGCGCGAGGACCTCGACGAGTGGGCGAGGACGCGCCGGCGGAAATCCACCTCCGACGACGGCACCGCGCTTGCAGGGGCGGGCCGGTGAGGGGCGGCGCCGAAAGAACGGTTGCTGCGACGGCCGGCATGAACCGGACGGAAACCGCGCTGCGCCGGACCGCCATCCTGGCGCTCGGCATCGCGACAGTGCTGGCCGGTCCGGACATCGCGCTGGCGACCACCGACACGACCTTCGACGCGCCGCTGGACACTGTGCAGGACATCGTGGGCGGCACGGGCGGCCAGCTGGCGGCGGCCTTGGCCGTGGGCGCGGCGCTGGTCGGCTCCGTGCTGCGCTTCAACGCCATGCAGCTGATGGGCGCGGTGGGCGTCGGCATCGCCGCGGGCGCCGGCACCGGCATCGTCACCGGCCTGGTCGGCACGGCGATCGTCTGACGGCGGGCGTCCGATGAACGATAGCGCCCGCCATGCCATCCCGCGCCGGCTCGACGATCCGGAGCGCTGGCTGTTCTGGACCGTGGACGAGGCGGCGGTGCTGATGGGCCCGGCTCTGCTGGGGCTCGCGGCCAACCAGTTCGTGACCGGGCTGGTCGCCGGCATCGGCGGCTGGCTTGTGCTGCGCCGGGTCAAGCGCGGCGGCGGGGCCAATATCGCGCGCTACGCGCTCTACTGGTTCCTGCCGGACTTCGTGCTGCGGCTGAAGGCGACGCCGCCGAGCCACCTCCGGCGGTTCACGGGCTGAGGCGGGGTCATGCGGCGTCTCGATCTGGATAGCGCAGTCCGCCGGGTGCGGGACATCCGCCTGGCGCTGGCCGGCCTGCTGGTGCTCTCGATGACGGTCAACCTGGCGCTCACCGTCGGGCTGGCGAACCGCGAGACAGCGACCGTGCTGCTGCCGGCGGCGGCCGGGCCGGAATGGGCGGTCGGCGGCAGCCGGATGGAGCCCGGCCCGGCCGGAACCCGGTATCTCGAAGACATGGCGCGCACGGTGGCGGTGACGCTGTTGACGCTGACGCCGGAGAACGCCGCCCATGTGCGCCTCGCGGCGGCGCGGATGAGCCACCCCTCGGCACGCGGCGCAATCGGCGCCTGGGTCGAGGCGGAAGCCGCGCGCATGGCCGGGCGCGACCTCGCCAGCGCCTTCTATCCGGGCAGCATCGAGGCCGACCCGGAGCGTCTCACGGCGGAGATATCGGGCGAGCTGGTGAGCTGGATCGGGCGCGAGGAAGCCGCGCGGGAGGAGCGGCGCTACCGGCTCGCCTTCCGCCTCGACGCCGGCCGCATCGGCCTCTTGCGCTTCGAACAGATGGAGGATTGAGAATGACGACGGCAGCAACCGCTTCCGGTTCCATTGGACAACGCAGAGGACCCCGGTGCGGCGTCCTGGCAGCTTTGATTGCCTGCGGGCTGTCCCTTGCCCTGCCGGCCCCGGCTGCCGCGATGCAGCTTCTGGATGCGGTCGACCATGCCGAGCTTTCGGCGGAGGTCTCGGCGACGGAGGTCAACCGCATCGCACTCCTGGGCGACCGGATCGCGAAGGTGGTGCGCGCGCCGGACGGGTTCGCGGTCGAGCACGACCCCGCCACCGGCGATCTCTACCTGCGGCTGGTCGGGACGGACCCCGGGGATGGAGGCCGGCACGCGGAGGCGAGCCTCTTCGTCGGCACGGAGAAGGGCTTCACCTACCGGCTGACGCTGACGCCCTCGGACCGGGACGCGGCGCAGATCCTGATCCGCAATGCCGACGCCATGCCGGAGGCGGCAACGGGCGCCGACATGACTGCGGGTCCGAACGATCCTCACATTGCCGGGCTGGTCAAGCTGGTGCGCGCCGTGGCGCGGCGCGAAGCGTTGGTGGGTTACGCAATTGAGGCTGGCCGCGGTGCGCCCCTTCCCGGATTGAGCCTTGTCGAGACCTGGCGAGGCCCGCGCTTCCGGGCGCTCGTGTTCGAGGCCGGCCCGTCCGTGACGACCGCTGCGGACGGCGCCGCGGGCCTCGCCGGGACCATGGCGGCGGCCGGCCTCGGCCGCGTTGCCGCGCTGTGGCTGGCCGCGCCCGGCAGCGGCCCGGGGGGCGGGCGGCTGACCGTGGCGGTTATCGAAACCGCCGCGGGAGAGCCGCGATGAGCGCGCGGCGGGACAACACGGCCGCCGCTGTCGACTCCGGCGCGGTACGCCGTCGCCAGCTGCTGCTGTTCTCGGTCATCGCGGCGGCGGGGCTGTTCGCGGTGGCGCTCTGGATGGGCGCGGGCGGCGGCACGGCCCCCGCGCCCCGCAGCGGCATCGAGGCCGGCATCGTCGAGCCCGACATGGCCGAGAAGGTCTGGACAAGGCGCTCCGAGGCCAGGCTCGGCGGCATCGAGCGCCGGCTCAACGACATGGAGCGGGAGGCCAGGGAACTCGAAGGCGAGAACGCCGAGCTCCGGGCGAGGCTGGAGCAGGACGCCGACAATGCCCGCGCGGTGATCGACAGGCAGGCCGCGATGATCGCCGATCTCGAACGCCGCCTGCAAAGCGGCAGACCGCAGGCGGGCACGGCACCGGGCGAAGGCACTGCGGCAGGCGGGTATTTCAGCGCGCCGTCCTCGACGCCTTCGACCAACCGGAACCGACAGACGCCATCGCCCGCGCCGGGGCTCATGATCGAGACCTTCGAGCTGGAGGACGGGTCGCAATCCTCGGCGGCGGGCTCGCGCAGCGGTCCCGAACTGGTGGCCGATTCGGTAGCGAAGCCGGTCGGCGTCTGGCTGCCGGCGGGGGCCCATGCCGAAGCGGTGGTGCTGGCCGGGGTCGACGCCTCGGCCGGCATCTCGTCGCAGGGCGATCCGCGCCCGGTGCTGATGCGCATTACCGGCCCCGCCTGGACCGCGGCCGAGGAGGGCATGGCGCTCAAGGTCGATGTCGACGGCTGCACGGTGACGGGCGCCGCCCATGGCGATCTCTCCTCGGAGAAGGTCTATGTGCGCTTCCGGACCATGACCTGCGCCGGGCCGAGGCCGGGCACGGTGGTCGAGACCCCGGTGGCGGGCTTCGTCGCCGGTTCCGGCAAGACCGGGGTGCGCGGGCCGGTGGTGAGCCGCGAGGGCGCGCTGGTCGAGAAGGCCTTCCTCGCCGGCATGGTCTCGGGCGTCGGTCAGGGCGTGAGCCAGGCGTTCCAGCCCCAGGCGGTGGCGACCGGCGCGGGCGGCGCCGCGGTCGCCAACACCGCGCTCGGCGATATCGGCCGCGCCGGTCTCGGGGCGGGCGCGTCGTCTGCCGGGCAGAAGGTGGCCGACTACATGATCCGCCGCGCCGAGCAGTACCAGCCGGTGATCCAGCTCCAGGCCGGCACGAAGGTGACGCTGGTGTTCCTCGAAGGCGCCCGCATAGGGGGAACGCCTCGTTCCGACGGCCGCGCCGTCCGGACAAGCAAGACGCAATCCAGTCAGGGAGAGAAGTGAGATGACTGCGAAGACGAAATCGGCGTCGCGCATGACGGCGATATCGGCCGCCGCGTTTGCCGCGCTGCTTCTGGCGGGCTGTTCGTCGGGCCATGTCGGCGACGACTGGCAGTGCCCGCTGGCGGCGGGTGGGTCCTGCGACAGCGTCGCCGCCGCCGATCCGGCCGTGCCGAAGACGGATGGCGCGCCGGCCAGGGAACCCGGACAGCCGCTCCGGCTGCTGCCCCGTGAGTGGGACGCGGACCTCGCGGACGCGACTGCTGCACCGGGGACTGCAATCCGCTCCTGCGAGACGGAGTGCGGTTTCGATCCTTTCGCCTGGCTCGCCCGGCTGTTCGGAGCGGAGATCGGCGAAGACCGCCCTGAAGCGAAAGACGCCAAAGCGGCCATGACGGAGACCGCCCCCGCCATGGCGGCCGCTTCCAGTGCCGGCTCCCTCGCGGTCGAGGAGACGCCGGCCGGGAACCACCCCGGCGCCGACGATCTGCGCACCGGCGAGACGGTGGCGCGCATCTGGATCGCGCCCTTCGTCGATGCCAACGGCGTCTACCGCGAGGCCTCCCATGTCCGGGTGGTGCTGGAGCCGGCCGGCTGGAGGCTGAATTGAGCCTGTCCCCCAACACGGCGGTGGGCCGCCTGCTCGAACTGTTCGAGGGCCCGGAGGCGCCGGGGCCGTGGACGCCGCCCGCCATGCCGGCCGCGCTGCACTCCCTGCTGCCCTGGCGCGCCTTCGACGAGTCGAGCGAACTCTATGTCAACGCGGAGTCGGTCGGGTTCGTGCTGGAACTGCCGCCGTTTGCCGGGATCGACGCCGAGACCCTGGGCGCGCTTGCCGGCACGCTGGCCGACGCCGCGCCCGAACGCTGCACCATCCAGGCGATCCACTGGGCAAGCCCGAGATTCGGCGCCGCCTTCCGCGCCTGGGCCGAACCGCGCGTCGGAACGGAAGGCGCGCTCGCCCGCATGGGCCGGCGCCGCGCCGACCTGCTGGCGCCGGGCGGCTGGCGTCGATTGCATGACGGGGGTCCGCCCTTCACCCTCTCGGACTACCGGGTGTTCGTCACCGCCTGCCTCGCCGGCGGACCGGGGCCGGCCGCGGAAACCGCGCTCGGCGCCTTCCGCCGGGCGCTTGAAGGCACCCTCGCCTCGGCAGGGGCCGCGGCAAGGCGGCTGGAACCCGACGGGCTGCTGTCGCTGGCGGCGGAACTGGTGGCGCCCGACATAGCTGGCCGCAGTGATGGCGATACCGAGCGTCCCGTCCGCCGCTGGGCTCCGCGCGATCCCCTGCACGAGCAGTGCATCGCGCCCGGACGCGCCGTCACCGTCTCCCCTACCGGCCTCGCCTTCCACGATGCTGAAGGCGAAGACGTGGCGGTGCGGGTGCTCTCGGCGCTCGCCTTCCCGGAAGTGTGGCCGGGCTGGCGCGGCAACGCCCTGATCGGCGACTTCCACCGCGACTTCCTCCAGCCCGGCTGTCCGGTGTTGACCTGCCTCACGGTCACCACCGGCGACGCCGCCTCGGGCGAGCGGGCCTTCCTCAAGGCGGCGCGCGCGACCCAGCAGGCCGGCACCGGCATCGCCCGCTATCTGCCCGGCCTGCCCGAGAAGGCGCGCGACTGGCAGACCGTCACCGAGCGCCTCAAGGACGGCGAACGGTTGGTCCGCGCCTGCTACATGGCCGCCGTCTATGCGCCGCTCGATGCCCTCGACGAGGCCGAGCAGGCGGTCCGCGCCATCTATCACGGCCAGGGCTGGCGGGTCGGGGCCGAGCGCTACATGCAGCTGCCCTCCTGGCTCGCCTGTCTCCCCATGGCGTCCGCCGGCGGCCTCGACGCCGATCTCGAACGCATGGGCCGCATGAAGACCCTGCTCACGTCGTCCGCCGTCAACCTCGCGCCGCTCCACGGCGAGTGGCGCGGACAGCCGCAGAGCCCCGACAATCCGCCCGCGCTCTTCCTGATCGGCCGCCGGGGCCAGCCGGCCGGCTGGTCGCCCTTCGCCAACGAGGCCGGCAACTACAATGTCGCCGTCACCGGCAAGTCGGGCTCGGGCAAGTCGGTCCTGATGCAGGAGCTGGTGACGGGCCTGGTCGGCGCCGGCGGCGAGGCCGTGGTGATCGACGACGGACGCTCGTTCCAGCACACGGCCGAAGCCCTGGACGGCGCGTTCATCGCCTTCGGCAAGGACCCCGCCTGCCTCAACCCCTTCGCCATGATCGACGCCGGGACGGCCGAGCATGACGGCGATTACCGGGAAGAGTGCTTCGCCATGCTGGCCGGCGTGATCGGCCGCATGGCAAGGCGACGGGGCAGCATCGACGATATCGAGGCCGCGCTGATCGCCGAGGCCATCGCGCAGGCCTGGGACGACGCCGGCAACGAAGCCGACCTGGGGACCGTCCGGAAGAACCTCCACGCCCGCGACGACCGCCGCGCCGCCGACATGGCCACCGCGCTCGGTCCCTGGTGTCCGGGCGGGGCGATGGGGCGGCTCTTTGCCGGCTCGCACACGCCGGCGCTCGACCGGGCGCTCACCGTGTTCGAGCTGGCCGAGCTCAAGGGACGGGGCGACCTCCAGGCGGTGGTCCTCATGCTGGTGGTCTTCCTCGCCACCCAGCGCATGTATCACGGCCCCCGCACAAGGGCGAAGGCCATCGTTATCGACGAGGCCTGGGACCTGCTCTCCGGCGAGGACAGCCGGGCGTTCCTGGAAGGTGCCGCCAGACGCGCCCGCAAATATCGCGGCGCGCTGATTACCGGCACGCAGTCGGTCAACGACTACTACGCCAATCCGGCGGCACGGGCGGCCTGGGAGAACTCGGACTGGGTGATCTTCCTCGCCCAGAAGGACGAGTCGGTCGAGCTGCTGAAGCAGGAGAAGCGCATCCACTGCGATCCCGGCATGGAGCGGGCCTTGAAGAGCCTGACCACCGCCGACGGCCGCTATGCCGAGCTGGTGCTGCACGGGCCCCGATGGCTGGCGCGTCGCGCGGCTGGTGCTCGATGCCTGGTCGGTGGCGCTGTTCTCCTCGCGCGGACCCGCCTTCGCCGCGGTCGAGCGCCTGAAGGCCGGGGGCCTCTCCACCGTCGAGGCCATCGACCGGCTCGCCGGGGATGGCGCCCTTGCTCCGCGCTCTTCCGGGCAGTCCGAGACGACCGAACAAGGAGACGCCGCATGACGCCGAAGTCGACTGACGGCGGACAACGTCCGCTCAACTGGCCGGAGGACCCGGAGACGGTGACGGCCGAGGACGTCGACTTCGAGGCTTTGGCCCATGTGCTGGCCAATACCTGCCGCCGGGGCGGGTGCTGCCGGCAGTACCACTCGGTGGCGGCGCGGGCCGTGATCGTCTCGGAAGAGATCGAGGCGCTGGACGGGCTCGGGGAGGAAGACCGGCGAGTGCTTGCGCTCCATGCGTTGCTGGCGGATGCGCCATCGGCCTGGCTCAGGGGCCGGCTGTCGGACTCGCAGCGCGCGGCGGAACGCACCGCCAAACTCGCCACCGGGATCGAGACCGCCGTGCGCAGGGCGGCGGGGCTCGATGCGGTGCTGGAAGAGGAACAGGCGGAACTGCTCCGGTTCGTCACGCGGATGGCAGCGGCAACCGAAAGTCGCGACCTTCTCGATGAGCTGGCGGTTGGCGCCGGCGTCGCCTTCCCGCCGCTGAAACGCCGTATCCGCAGCATCCCGCCCGACAGGGCGGCCGCGGCCTGGCTCGCCCGCTTCTGCGCGCTTGCCGGGCCGGAGGATGAACGGAAGGGGCGCGCCGCGTCGGATACCGCATCGGAGTCCGGGGATGCCACGCGGGACTGATTGGCCGGTGCTGGTCTCCGCCGTGCTGCTCTCGGGCGCTATCGCCGCGGCGGTCGCGGCCGGGGTGCTCCGCTACGGCATGGAGCCCGCGCCGCGCATCGCCGGCGTCCGCCTCGCGGAGATCACGGCGGACTACACCGCGCGGGCCGCTACGGCGGGAGCGACAGCGGAGGACGTGCGCGTCTGGGGCGTTGCGCTGGAGGCCGCCCTCGACCGGGTGGCGGCGCATCATGGCATCGTGCTGCTGCCGGCGCGCGCCGTCGCCGCCGGGGCGCCGGATTTGACACCCCAGGTCGAAGCAGCCCTGAAGCGGCTGCTGGTTCCGGGAGAGAACCGTTGAGCGCGGAGCGCCCGATATTCAACCGGCGGGACGACCGGCTGCGCCGCCGCAAGATCGGTCTTGCGGTCATGGCCGCCCTGGCCGTCCTGTGGCTCGCCGCGGCCTCGCGCGTGCATGTCAATGCGAGCTGGTCGGACGAAGCCTGGGGCTATGCCGCCTTCCCGCTGTTCGGCGAGGCTCCGAAGATCGGCGACCGGGTGCTGTTCGAGCCGCCCGACGGGATCGCTGCCCGGGTTCCCTACCTCAAGACCGTGCGTGGCCTGCCGGGCATGGCTGTCACGCTCGGGACGGACAGAACGGTCTTTCTCGATGGGGTTGCTGTAGGCCGGGCCAAGACCCATGCGCTGGACGGGCGGCCGCTCGCGGCGATCGCGCCGGGCGTCATCCCGGACGGCCATTACTTCCTGTATGCCGATCATCCCGACAGCCACGACAGCCGCTATGCCGAAATCGGCCTCGTGCCGCGCGCCCGCATTCTCGGCCGCGCCGTGGCCCTGCCCGACCTGCCCTGGATCGGCCTCAAGGGACCGCTGGTCGGGCCGGAGGATATCCGCCGCGGTGCGCTGCCGGAGGCGCAGCGATGATGCGTCTCGCCGCCTTGTTGTTCGCCGCGACCCTGGCGGCCCTGCCGGTCTCGGCGAAGGACCTGGGCGTGCGCGGCGCGACCTGGCCGGTGGCCGAGCCCGACCTGCTGGAAGAGATCGAGGCGCGGCTCGTCGAGATGCAGCGTTCCGGCGAGCTGGCGCGGCTGGAGCAGGAAGCCCGCAGCCGCGCCCGCCGGAAACTGGAAGAGCCGGAGCCCGTGCCCGGTATCGCGCCGGCACGGGAACTGCGCTGCCGCTCCTTCGATCCGTCCCTCGCGGTGGCGCAGGATATCCGCACGCCCGACGGCGTTCTCATCGCCGCGGCCGGAACGCGGGTCAACCCGCTGGAGCGGCTGGCGCTGACGCGCGACCTGATCTTCGTCGACGGCCGGCGTCCGGCCGAGATCGCCTGGGCGCTCGCGCATGCGCGGCCCGCGAAGATCGTGCTGCTCGCCGGACGACCTCTCGACCTGATGCGCCGCCATCGCCGGCCCTTCTTCTTCGATGCCGGCGGCCGTCTGGCAGCGCGCTTCGGCATCGGATCGACCCCGAGCCTGGTCGAGCAGGCCGGAACCCGGCTGCGCATCACGGAATTCCGCCTCGATGACGTGGACGACACGGAGGCTCGCGGCGGAACACCAGACGGACAACGGGACGAATGAAGGAAGGGAGAAAACCGTGCTGAACATGAACAGGGCGACCTTGTTGGGCCATGCCGGGCGCGATCCGGAGATCCGCGACCTCGCGAACGGCGAAAAGGCCGCGACTTTCACGCTGGCCACCACGGAAAAATGGAAGGACCGCGAGGGCCAGCCGGCGGAGGCGACGGAATGGCATCGCATCGTCGTCTACGGCCCCACGGTCGCGGCGGTGGAGACCATGCTCAGGAAGGGCGATGCGGTGCTGGTCGAGGGCCGGATCGCGACCCGCAAATACAGCGACCGCGACGGCATCGAGCGCACCGTGACCGAGATCGTCGTCGCCGGCAGACAGGGCATGGTGAACGTGCTGTCGGCGCGGCGGGGGGACCCCGGATCGGCGTCCGGGGCAGGCTCCGCGGGATGATCCGGGCGCTCGCACTGACGCTCGTCCTGGCGGTGTGGGCCGCCCCGGCTTCGGCGCAGAGCTGCACCGGGCGGTTCGTCAACCCGATCTCGGACGTGTGCTGGGAGTGCCTGTTCCCGATCTCGATCGGGCCGCTCACCATCGGCAGTGTCGGCGGCGTGGTCGACACCCCCAACCCGTCCTCGCCGATCTGCTTCTGCGGCTCGCCCATCCCCCGCATCGGTCTCTCATTGGGGGTGTGGGAGCCGGCACGGCTGGTCGATGTCACCCGCACGCCCTGGTGCTTCCCCAATCTCGGCGGCCTCACCATCGATCCCGGCCTGCCCGCCGCGCGGGGCCGCACCGGCTCGTCGGGCGGCGACGGCGCGAAGGGGTCGGTCTGGCACGCGCACTACTACATGTATCCGCTGCTCTCCTGGATCGGGGTGCTGCTCGATCTCGGCTGCCTGGAGGGCGGCGGGCTGGATATCGCCTGGGTCTCGGAACTCGACCCGGCCTGGCTCGACGACGAGCTGACCTTCCTCCTGAACCCGGAGGCCGCCCTGTTCGCCAACCTGCCGGCCCAGGCGGCCTGCGCGGTCGACTGCGCGGCGGCATCCGTTGGCCTGCCGCAGGACGGGCTGTTCTGGTGCGCGGGCTGCCAGGGCGGGATGTATCCGCTGACCGGCAACGTGGCGGCGCATGTGGGCGGCGTGCAGGCCTCGTTGCTGGCGGCCCAGCGGCTGGTCTACCGGCTGCACCGGACCGGCCTCGCCTGGGGCACCTCGGGATCGCAGGCGCTCTGCGGGCGCTACCCGATGCCGGTGATGAAGAAGAGCCAGTACCGCTGGCAGATGACCCAGCCGGTGCCGGCGACGAGCCCCGCAACCGGCTGCAACCCGACGGGGCGCTCCTCGGTGTTGTGGGAGGTGCTGCGCGAACTGCCGGTCTCCGGCGAGAGCTTTGGCTACCTGCTCTGGAGGAAAAAGAATTGCTGCATCCTCTGAACCGGCCCGAAATGCCGTGGCTAATGCGCACCCTCGGCGGGCTCGCCGCCCTCCTGCTGCTCGGCGCCTGCGCCTGTCCGGTGCGGGCGGATGAAATCCCCGCCGCAAGCCCCGAGGCGGACGCATCCCGCCTGGTCGACGAGGTGCTGCGCAAGGCCGGCAACGGTGATCTTGCGGACTGGACCCGCTCGATCATGGATCGCGCGCTGAACAAGGCCGGCGAGGCCGCCGGGCAGACGGTCCCCGGACAGTCCGAACCCCTTCCGGCCGAACGCCATGCGGACAGCTTCGCGGCCCGGCGCCCCGCCTCGGCGGAGGTGCTGATCTTCACCAGCCTGTCGGTTCCGGCGGCGAGCTGGCGGCAATGGGCAAATGACGCGGCCCGGTCGGGTGCGCCGCTGGTGCTGAGGGGTGTTGCTTCGGAAGGGTTGCGGCAGACCGCTGCGGATATCCGCGCACGGCTCGGCGGCCATGAGGCTGCGATTGCCATTGATCCGCGCCTGTTCCGCCTGTTCGAAATCGCGCACGTGCCGGCGGTTGTCGTCGTGCCGGGCGGCGTGCCGGCCTGCGAGAACCGGGGTTGTTTCGACCCCGGATCGGGGTCCGGGGCAGGCTTGCCCGCCCCGCCGCACGACCGCATCGCCGGCAATATCGGCCTCGCCGCCGCGCTGCAAGCCATAGCCGCCGCAGGGGAGGCCGGACGCGCGGTTGCGAAGGCTCATCTCGCTCGCCTGAGGGGTGACGTGCGATGAGGGGGTGGGCGCACCGGCGGACGCGCCTGTTCGGCCTGGTCGTGCTGGCGGCGGTGTTCGGCTTCCTGCTCTGGATCGTGTTCGGCGGCGGCGCCCAAGCCGAGGACCCCAAGGCGGCCGCCCGCGCCATCGGCAATGCGGGGAGCGCAACCGCCGGCGCGATTGCGCGCGACGGCTCGAACGCCGCCACGGTGCCGGGTTACGCCGGGACCAACCTGCCGGAACGCAGCATCGATGCGGACGATCTGGAGGACGAAGGCCGCGCCAGGCTGGCCGATCCCGACGATCCGGGCGGCAAGGCCGGGCGCAGCGTGATCGAAGGCGTGACGGTCCGGCCCGACAGGCCGGTGACCGACAGCGATCCCGGCGTTGCAAGGGGCAGGACGGTGATCGCGAGTCCGGGCAATGCCGCCCATGGCGCCGACAATCTCGCTTCGGGCAGCGTCTCGGATTGCGGCGCGGACCTGCCGGATGCCGGGCGCGGCGGGGCCTGCGGGTCCGTGCGCTGGTGTGTCGGCGCGGACTGCGACAGCACTGAGCCGCAATCCAATACCGGCTTCGCCGAGGCGACGACGCGGCTCAACATGGCCATGGAGATGGGCGGCGAGGAGTTCGACCGCAGCAGTCTCCGCATCTTCACCGGCAAGCGCCGCGCCTGCCATATCAAGCTGTTCGGGCTGGCCAACTGCTGCAAGAACTCAGGGCTCCTGGTCGCTCTCGCCAACTGCTCGGCCTCGGAGCGCGAGCTCGCCGAGGAGCGCAACGCCGGCAACACCCACTATCTCGGCAAATACTGCTCGAAGCGCACCTTCTTCGGCGTCTGCATCCGCCGCTCGCGGGCCTGGTGCGTGTTCTCATCGAAGCTCGGCCGCATCCTGCACCAGCAGGCGCGGCCCCAGCTTGGGATCGGCTGGTCGAGCTGCCGGGGCTTCACCGTGGCGGAGATCGAGCGCATCGACTTCGCCGCGCTCGATCTCTCGGAGTTCACCCGGGACCTGATGGACGGGTCGCGGGAGCCGGCGGTGTCGCTGCCCGACGCCGACGGCACGCAGGCGATCATGAAGGACCGGGTGCGCGACTTCTACGGGCGGCAACCATGATGGCGCGCAACGCGAAACCCACCCTCCTGCGCGACCTGATGCGCCTCCTCGCGGCCCTCGGCATCCGGGCGGCGCTCGGCGCGCCTGCGGCTGGCGGGGACACGCGTGCCGGAGAATGGCGGTCCTGGTGTGGGGACGGTGGATCGGGCGATACGCTCGGCTGGCATTTCTACTGCGACCGGGCGGAAGAGCCGCCAGTGGTAGAGCCGGCTCCCGAACCGCCAGCCGCCGAGGATGGGCAGTCGGCAACCGCGCGCATCCTGGAGCTACGCAAGGCGCTGGAAGAGGCCCGCGCGGAGGCGATCCTCGATCCGACGCCGGCGAAGGTTGCGGCCTATCTGCGCCTCCAGCAGGAGACCCTGCGGAAGGCGGCGGCGTTCTCCGACGTCTTCCGGCGCACGGTCTGGGCGAGCCCCGATCTCGACTACACGCTGAAGCGCCCGGTCGGCGCGCTCGCCAAGCAGGTCTGGTCCGACGAGCGGCGGCGGGAACGCGACCGGGCATTGGCCCGTCTCGGGGAGCGCTACGGGCTGATCTATCTGGGCCATGCCGGCTGCTCGGGCTGCAAGGTATTCGGGCCATTGCTGCGCGCCTTCGCGACCCGCCACGGCCTCGACGTGCTCGCCGTCTCGCTCACCGGCGAGGCGCTGGAAGGCTGGCCCGAAGCCGTCGCCGATAACGGGCGCGCCGCAAGGCTCGGCCTCGGCGACGCCCCGGTGCCGGCCCTGGCGCTGTTCGATACCAAGACGCAGCGCGTGCAGCCGGTCGGCTTCGGCGTGATGGCCGAGGACGAAATGGCCGAACGGATCTTCGCATTGACCGCCCTGGAGCCCGGACATGACTATTGAATGCGGGAAGATCGCGGCCGCTGTCGGCCTGGGCATAGTGCTGGCGGCGACCGTCCCAGCCAAGGCCGACGTGCTCTCGGAGATGAACCGCTTCTGGCAGGGCGCGGCGGTGAACGTCACCGGCCCGACCGCCTTCAGCGGCCAGGCCTCGGGTCACTGGACGCTCGGCAATCTCTATCTCAGGGCCCCGGTGCGCTCGGAACAGGTCGCGACGGTCAACCTGCCGAGCTTCCGGGCCGGCTGCGGCGGCATCGACGCCTTCGCCGGGGCCTTCTCCTTCATCGACTCCGACCAGCTGATCGCCTTTGCCCGCGCGGTAGCCCAGAACGCCGCCGGCTTCGCCTTCGAGCTGGCTCTGGAGACCATCTCGCCGGTGATCGCCGAGACCATGTCCAAGCTCCGCGCGCTCGCGCAATGGGTCAACGCCCAGAACCTCAACTCGTGCGAGACCGCCCAGGCGCTGGTCGGCGCCGTCTGGTCGAAGAACGACCGGGCGTCTGCCTCGATCTGCGCCGCCATCGGCACCAGCCAGGGCATCTTCACCGACTATGCCGCCGCAAAGCACGGTTGCGGGGCGGACGGGAAACGAAACAGCACGCTCGCCAGCGCCTCGGGT
>JAJDVM010000177.1 GCA_022826125.1 Defluviicoccus sp. | reverse complement strand
CCTGATGAAGATGCGGATCCGCCGGAACAACCATCCCCAGGCGCACAGCCAGGCACCGGAAAACCGGCTCTGCCACGTGGTCTCCAACGTCATCGTCGAGTCCGAGGACCCGAACGGCGACGTGGTCGTGCGCTCGCGCTTCCACTGCGCGGAGTATCTGCGCTACGACATCCGCAACTTCACCGGCAAGTACCGCCACTATCTGAAGAAGGCGCCGGAAGGCTACCGGATCGCGCTGCAGCGGGTCGATCTGGTCAACCGCGAGGGGCCTTACGAATACGTCATCCAGTGGTGGCTCTAAAGGACCTGAACGCCGGATGACCGTTGCGGAGGCGGAGCGCGACGGAGCGCCGGGCGATTTCGTCCGCGCCATCGTCGGCGGCGACATCGCGGCCGGCCGCACCCGCGACGTGGTCACCCGCTTCCCGCCCGAGCCCAACGGCTACCTCCATATCGGCCACGCCAAGTCGATCGTGCTCAATTTCGGAGTGGCCGGAGAGTTCGGCGGGCGCTGCCATCTCCGCTTCGACGACACCAACCCGGTCAAGGAAGAGACCGCGTTCATCGACTCCATCCAGGCCGACGTCCGCTGGCTCGGCTACGACTGGGGCGAGCATCTGCACTTCGCGTCCGACCATTTCGACAGGCTCTACGAGTGGGCCGAGCATCTGGTGCGCGAAGGGAAGGCCTATGTCGACGATTCGAGCGCCGACGAGATCCGCGCCATGCGGGGGACCCTGACCGAACCCGGGACCGAGAGCCCCTGCCGCGATCGCCCGGCCGCCGAGAGCCTCGACCTCCTGCGCCGGATGCGGGCGGGCGAGTTCGAGGAGGGCGCCCGCGTACTTCGCGCGAGGATCGACATGACCTCGGGCAACATCAATTTGCGCGACCCTGTGCTCTATCGCATCCTGCGGGCGAGCCATCCGCGAACCGGCGAGACTTGGCGCATCTACCCCACCTACGATTTCGCGCACGGCCAATCGGACGCGATCGAGGGGGTGACGCATTCCCTCTGCACGCTCGAATTCGCCGACCACCGTCCGCTCTACGACTGGCTGATCGACAACCTGCCGGTGCCGGCGCGCCCTCGGCAATACGAGTTCGCGCGGCTCAACCTCGCCCATACGGTGCTCTCGAAACGGCGCCTGATCCGGCTGGTCGAGGGGGGGCATGTCGCGGGCTGGGACGATCCCCGAATGCCGACGCTCGCGGGGCTGCGCAGGCGCGGCGTGCCGCCCGCCGCGATACGCGATTTCGCGCGGCGGATCGGCGTGGCGCGGGCCGACAATCTGGTCGATCCGGCGCTGTTCGATCACTGCATCCGCGACGCGCTCAACGACACCGCCGAACGCCGGCTCGCCGTGCTCCGCCCGCTGAAGGTCGTGATCGAGAACTGGCCCGAGGGCCGGATCGAGATGCTCCCGGCCCGGAACAACCCCAACGATCCGGACGCCGGCAGCCGGGAAATCCCGTTCGGCCGGGAAATCTGGGTCGAGCGGGACGACTTCATGGAAGACCCGCCGCGAAAGTTCCACCGGCTCGCTCCGGGCCGCGAGGTGCGGCTGCGCTACGCCTATTTCGTCACCTGCACCGGCGTGGAGAAGGACGAGACGGGAGAGCCCGTGCTGCTCCGTTGCACCTACGATCCGGCGACCCGGGGCGGGGACGCGCCGGATGGCCGCAAGGTGCGGGGCACCGTCCACTGGGTCTCCGCCGCCCACGCGGTGCCCGCCGAGGTCAGGCTCTACGACCATTTGTTCTCGGTGCCGGAGCCGGGTGCCGACGACGATTTCCTCGACGATCTGAACCCGGATTCGCTGGTCGTTCTGGACGACTGCATGCTCGAGCCCTCGCTCGCCGACCCGGCCGACGCGCCGGTGCAGTTCGAGCGGCAGGGCTATTTCCGGCCCGATCCCGACTCGCGCGCCGGCCGGCCCGTCTTCAACCGGGTCGTGGCGCTCCGCGATTCGTGGGCGAAGATCCAGGCGAAGGGGGGCTGATGGCGAAGACGCCGGACTATTTCCACGGCAGGACCGTGCTGATCACGGGCGCCGCCAGCGGCATCGGCCGGGCGACTGCGGGGATCTTCGCCCGCGAGGGCGCCAACGTCGTCGCCGCCGATATCGACGCCGCCGGCGCGGAGGAGACGGCTTCGGGGAAGAGCGCAATCTCCGTGACAGCGGACGTGACCGACCGCGCCGCCGTCGACGCGGCGGTGGCCGCCGGGATCGAGGCCTTCGGGGGCATCGACTTCCTGTTCAACAGCGCCGGCGCGGCGGGCCGCCGTTCGCCCTTTCTCGACATCGACGCGGCGCTCTGGCGAGAGACCTACGCGCTCAATGTCGACGGCACGTTCCACGCCATGCAGGCGGTGCTTCCCCACATGCTGGAACGCGGGTCCGGGGTAATCGTCAACGTGGCGAGCATGGCGCACCGCCGCGGCGGGCCCGGGCATTCGGTCCACTACGCCTCGGCCAAGGGCGCGGTGGTGACGATGACGATGGGGGTCGCGCGCGAGTTTGCGGATAAGGGCATCCGCGCGCTTTCGATCTCCCCCGGCCCCATCGACACGCCGTTCCAGGCCGCCGCCGCGACCTCGCCCGAGCTCGCGCGGCGCATGCTGGAGGACGTGCCGATGAAACGCTTCGGCATCCCGGAGGAGATCGGCGAGCTCGTCTTGTTCCTGTGCTCAGACGCCTGCGGCTTCATGACCGCCGATACGGTCTACGTGAACGGCGGCGGTGGCTGGCGCTGAGGACGCCGCCACGGGTGGAGCCGGTAGCGGCCATCCTCTAACATCCGGGACCGGGCGCCCCGTCGGGCGTCCGCCAGTCGACCCCGACCGTCACAGTGGAGGACACGGTGAGCGAGAAAACACGAAACGCGCTATCGCGGCGAAAATTCGTCAAGACCACGGCGGCCGCCGCCATCGGAGCGAGCGGTGCCATCGCCGGCTTCCCGGCGATCGCCAAGCCAAAGCACAAGCTGCGCTATATCGCGTTCATCAACCGCCAGTCGGTGTGGGGCAAGGTCTACGACTTCCTCGCCGCCGAGGTCGACAGGATGTCGGGCGGCGAGCTGAAGATCGAATATGCCGGCGGTTCCGAGGTGATCAGCGGTTTCGATGCCCCCGAGGCGGTGGCCAAGGGCGTCTTCGACATGAGCCATTCGGCCAACTCCTATTTCGCCGGCGCCATGCCGTCGTCGATCTCTCTCGCGAGCGGCACGGCTTCGATCGAGCGGCTGCGCGAGACCGGCGTGCTCGACGCCTATGCCGACGTCCTGATGAAGAAACGCGGCGTCATGCTGCTCGGCATCCCGATGAGCGGCGTGGGCTACGTGTTCCAGGTCCGCTTCAAGCCGACCGACCTTTCGACCTTCAAGGGCAGGAAGATTCGTTCGATCCCGCTTTACGACCCGATCCTGGAGGCGCTCGGCGCGGTGCCGGTCACGACCTCGCCGGCCGAAGCGTATACGTCGATGGAGCGGGGCGTGGTCGACGGGCTCGGCTGGCCCGATATCGGCCTGCTCGACTTCAAGTTCTACGAGCACGCCAAGTACATCGTCTCGCCGACCTTCTACCAGTTGCGCAGCTGCACCCTGCTGAACCCGAACAGCTTCAAGAAGCTGCCCAAGGAGTTGCAGGACATCCTGGTCAAGGCGTCGCGTTCGGCGGACAAGATCGGCGAGAAATGGTGCATCGAGACGCGCAACGCCGAGCACGCGCAGATGAAAAAGCACGGGCTCGAGATCGTCGAGCTGCCGCCGGCCGATGCCAAGAAGTTCGTCAGCCTGACCGAAGAGAAGCTGTGGGCCAAAATCCTCAAGCAGTCCCCGGAACACGGAGCTCGCCTCAAGGCCCTGTTCGACAAGGCGGCGGGCTAGGGGCGCCGCCCTTCGATACGCGGCTTCGCCGCTACTCAGGGTGAGGGAGTCGAACAGGCATCCTCATCCCGAGTAGGCGCGTCAGCGCCGTATCGAGGGACGGGAAGCAGACCGTGAGGGGTTTCGCACGGCTCGTCGAGCGGCCGGCCCGGTGGCTCGCATGGCTGTCCGCCCTGCTCATCCTGGCGATGAGCTTTTGGATTACCTACGACGTGGTGACCCGGAACCTGTTCGGCTGGGCCTCGCCGTGGGCGTTCGACCTGTCCGAGTACTCTCTGGTCTGGATGACCTTCCTGGCCGCGCCGTGGATATTGCTGCGGGACGGCCATGTGCGGGTGGAGATTCTGGTCGACTCGATGGGCCCCGGCACGCAGCGGGCGGTCGGCGCCGTCGTCTCCGTCCTCGGGCTGATCGTCTGCGTCATACTGGCCTGGCGCACCGGGATCGCGGCGGTCGAATACGCCCAGAACGACGTGCGCATGGGCCGGATCTGGAACGTCCCCCGCATCTACCCCTATGTCGTCGTGCCGCTGGGCAGCGCGGCGTTGGCTCTGGCGTTTGTGGTGCGTCTGCTCACCTATATCGGCGAGCGCGACCCCGAGGCCGTGCTCCGGGCTCGCGGCGGTCAGGGCGACAACCCCCTCGGCGGAACCTGAGGGCCGCGCGTTGGAGCTCGACTGGTCGCTCCTGCTGCTGCTGTTCTTCGTGCTGCTGGCCGTCGTGCTGGCGAGCGGCATGCCGGTCGCGTTCGGCTTTCTCACGCTCAACATCCTCGGGCTCTACTTCTTCATGGGCGGCGAGGTCGCGCTATCGCTGCTAGCGACCAGCGCGTTCTCCTCGGTCGGCCAGTTCGCGTTGATCCCGATCCCGCTGTTCATCCTGATGGGCGAGCTGTTGATGCGGACCGGGCTCGCCAACATGACGGTCGACGCCGCCGATCACTGGATCGGCCGCCTGCCCGGCCGCCTCGCGGTCTCCGCGGTCGGCGGCGGCACGCTGTTCGGCGCGCTGAGCGGCGCCAGCATGGCATCGGTCGCCATGCTGGGTTCGACGCTGGTGCCCGAAATGAGCAAGCGCGAATACCGCTCGGAGTTCTCGGTCGGCTCGATCCTCGCCGGCGGCGGGCTCGCGGTGCTGATCCCGCCCAGCGCGCTCGGCGTGCTGCTCGGCGCGCTCGCCAAGGTGTCGATCGCCAAGCTGCTGCTGGCCGGCCTCCTGCCGGGGCTGGTTTTGGCGGCGCTCTACTTCGCCTATTTCACCTTGCGGGCGAAGCTGCAGCCGCATCTCGCCCCGCCCTATATCGCGCCGCCCATGACGCTGGCGGAAAAGCTGTGGAGCCTGCTCCGCGTCGCGCCGTTGTTCAGCCTGATAATCGTCGTGACGGGCTTCATCTTCATGGGCATCGCGACGCCGTCCGAAGCCGCCGCCATGGGGGTGGTGGCGACGCTCGCCATCGCCGCCTGCTATCGCCGCCTCACCTGGGACGCGGTGAAGGCGGCCCTGATGTCGACCACCACCACGACGTCGATGATGCTGCTGGTCATCGTGGGATCGGCGGGATTTTCCCAGATCCTCGCCGCGACCGGCTCTACCTCCTCGCTGGTCGACGCGGTGGCCGAGCTGGATCTCTCGCCCGTGGCGATGGTGATCATCATGCAGCTGATGGTGCTGATACTCGGCTGCTTCATCGACACGATCTCGATCATGATGGTTTCGATCCCGGTGTTCATGCCGTTGGTGCTGGCGCTGGGGCTCGACCCGATCTGGTTCTCGATCCTGATCCTGGTGCAGCTCGAGCTCGCCGGGATCACGCCGCCCTTCGGCGTGCTTCTGTTCGTGATGAAGGGCGTTCAGCCGAGGCTCAGCATGGGCGAAATTTATCGAGCGGCGGTTCCCATCGTGGGGATCCAGCTCGTCCTGATCGCCCTCTTGATGATCTTTCCCGGGATCGTCACCATCCTGCCCGCGGCCATGCGCTGAGCGCTGGCGGCGGGCTGCGGAACGGCTCACATAGAGGGTAGGCGAGATACCATGACGGACAACCGATTCGACGTGGGCGGCAAGGTCGTCGTCGTCACCGGCGCGGGCCAGGGGCTGGGCCGCGAATATGCGCTGGCCTTCGCCGAGGCGGACGCGATCCCGGTTCTTGCCGAGCTGAACCGGGACAATCTCGCGAGCGTGGAGACGGAAATACGGGACCGGGGCGGCGAGTGCCTCGCCATCGAGACCGATATCGGTTCGCCGGAATCGGTCGAGGCGATGGTTGCCGGCACGCTCGACGCGCACGGCCGGATCGACGTGCTGATCAACAACGCGGCGATCTTCGCCACCATCCCGCGCCGCAAGTTCTACGAGATCCCCTACGAGGAATGGAACCGGGTGATCCACGTCAATGTCACCGGCTCGTATCTTTGCGCCGTCGCGGTGACGCCGGCGATGCGCGAGGCCGGGGAGGGGCGGATCGTCAACATCTCGTCCGGCACGGTGCCCCAAGGCTCGCCCGGCTTCATGCACTACGTCACGTCCAAGGCGGCCGTCGTCGGGATGACGCGGACGATGGCGCGCGAGCTCGGCGACGACAACATCAACGTCAACGCCGTGATGCCGGGCTACACCCCGACCGAAATGGACCATGCGAGCATGGACGACGCGCTGCACGGCTTCATCCAGGGGAAGCGGATCCTGAAGCGCCCCGAGACGCCCGACGACCTGATCGGGCTGGTGCTGTTCCTCGCCTCGCCCGGCAGCGCCTTCATCACCGGCCAGTGCATCGCCTGCTGCGGCGGCGAGGTGATGCTGTAGGGTCACCGCGAGGGCGTCCCGAATGGTCAGGCTCGACAGGATCTATACCGGTGGCGGGGATCGGGGCGAGACCTCGCTCTCCGACGGCACGCGCATCCCCAAGCACGCCGCCCGGACCGCCGCCATAGGGGATATCGACGAGGCCAACGCGGCGATCGGGCTCGCGCGGCTCCACGCGGGGGAGGGCGAGGCGGATGCGATCCTCGCCCGCATCCAGAACGACATGTTCGATCTCGGCGCGGATATCGCGACCCCGGGCGACGGCTCTGACGACGAAGGCAAGGCGCTCCGTATCGGCGCGTCCCAGGTCGCCCGGCTGGAGAGCGAAATCGACGCCATCGCCGCCGATCTGGAGCCGCTGAAGTCGTTCGTGCTGCGCGGCGGGACGCGCGCGGCGGCCCATCTCCACCATGCCTGCACGGTGGCGCGCCGGGCGGAGCGCTCGGCTTGGGCGGTGGCCGCGGAGGAGAAGGTGAACCCGAACGCGCTCACCTACCTCAACCGCCTGTCCGACCTCCTCTTCGTGCTTGCGCGCGAGGCCAATGCCGGCGGCACGGCCGACGTGCTGTGGCAGCCCGGCCTGACCCGGGACTGAGTCATACCGCGAGCCAGCCGCCGTCGATCGCGAGCGTATGGCCGGTGACCATCGAGGACGCCTTGCTGCAGAGATAGAGGATGCCGCCGGCAAGCTCCTCCGGCTCGCCGAAGCGGCCGAGCGGCGTGCGGGCCTCGATCTCCGCCACCACCTCGGGCCGGCGCTGGCGCATGTCGGCGCCGAGGTTCGTGTAGAAGAAGGTCGGCGCGATGGCGTTGACCCGGATGCCGCGGTCCGCCCACTCGACGGCGAGCGAGCGGGTCATGTTGACGATCGCGCCCTTGGTCGCCTGGTAGGGGATGTGGGGGAAGATGTTGTTGGCCCGGAACCCCATGATCGAGGCGATGGACACGATCCGCCCCTCGCCCTGGGCCAGCATGTATTTCGCCGCCCGCCGCGCGCAGACGAAGGGGGCGGTCATGTTGACCTCGACGACCGCGTCCCAGTCCTCGTCGGGGAACGACTCGGCCGGCCCGCGCCGCGCGATGCCGGCGTTGTTGATCAGGATCTGAAGCCCGCCGAACTGTTCCGCGGCCGCGTCGACGACCTCGTCGATCCGCTTGCGGTCGGCGACGTCGAGCTGCCACGGCTGGGCGATGCCCCCCGCCTCGCGGATCTCTTCGGTCACCGCGACATGCGCGCCCGCTCCCGCCAGCGCGATCGCGGCGATGCGTCCCAGCCCGCCGCCCGCGCCGGTGACCAGGGCGGTATCGCCGTCGATGCGAAAGAGCGTCTCGATCGAGACCTTGTCGAAACCCGCCATGCCTGCCTCCGTGAAATCCTCGAGAGCCCATTTTCTGCGAGACGGGACGCGATGTCGAAGGCTCCGGATCCGTCCGGCGGGGCAGGCTTGTCCGGCGCGTCGCGGTGGTTACCATGGCGCCCGCGACGCACGGAACGATGCGTTCGCTCAACAGAGAGGTCTTGCGATGCGGAAATATGTTGGTGCAGGCGTGGTTGCGGCCGTTGGCGCGGCAGTGCTGTTATCCTCGCCGGTTTCGGCGAAGGTGTACAAGCTGACCGCCGGGTCGAGCCATCCGCCCATCGTGCCATGGGTGGCGACGATCAAGAATCTGGTGGTTCCGGAGGCGGCGAAACGGGTCGCCGCCGCGGGCAAGGGCGATTCGATCCAGTGGACCGAGGCCTACGCCGGGGCGCTCTACAACTTCAAGAACACGCTCGAGGGGATCGAGACCGGGCTCGCCGATATCGGCTGGGTCGGCACGCTCTGGGAGCCGGTCAAGATGCCGCTGATGAACGTGACGTTCTATACGCCGTTCGCCACCGGTGACGTGAAGGCGCTGATCGAGATCGGCGAGGAGCTGCACGAAAAGGTTCCCGCGATGAACGCGTCCTGGGACAAGTACAACCAGGTGTTCCTCGGCATCCAGGTCGCCGACACCTACAATATTTTCAGCAAGTCGCCGCTCAAATCGCTCGCCGATCTGAAGGGGATGAAAATCTTCGCGCCGGGCGCGGCGGCCGGCTGGCTGAAGGGGACCGGAGCCGTCGGGATCAACGGCGGGTTGCCGGTCTACTATAACGGCGTGAAAACCGGCATCGCCGACGGCGGCATCACCATCACCACCGGCATGTTCCCGTTCAAGCTGCACGAGGTCGGCAAGCACATCACGGTGGTCGACATGGGCGGGCCGATTTCCGGCGGGCTGACGATGAACAAGGACACGTGGAAGTCCTTGCCGGCCTATATCCGCGACATTTTCCGCGATCTCGGCAGGGAGTACGCGCGCGTGCAGGGCGGAATCGTCGCCAAGAATGCCGAGAAATTTCTCGGTCTGATGACCAAGCAGGGCGCGATCGTCAGCACGCTGCCGGACGCCGAGCGCAAGAAATGGGCCCAGTCGCTGCCCGACCTGGCCGGCGAATGGGTCAAGGCCAACGAAGCCAAGGGCGTTCCCGCGGGCCAGGTCGTCAAGGCGTTCATGAAGGCCGTGCGCGACCGCGGCGGCAAGCCGCTTCGCGACTGGGACAAGGGGCTCTAGCCGCCCCCGGCCTCCAAGCCTCGGCCCGTGCGTTTTCGGGGGGGTCCGGGGTTGCGCGGTAACGGGGCGTCCGTGATCGGGCGCCTCGTTTGCGCTTTTTCGCTGTTCTGCGGCCTGATGAACCGGGCCGGCACGCTGTGGATCTTCGGCGTGATGTTCCTGATCTGCGCCGACATCGTCGCGCGCAATCTGTTCGCCGCGCCGATTCGCGGCGTGCCCGAGATCGTCGCCTATTCCATCGTCGGAATCGTCTACCTCCAGCTCGCCAATACACTCCATGCCGGGCGGTTCACCCGGGCGGAGATGCTGCCGGACTGGCTGGAGGCGCGGCGTCCCTTCGCTGGCCGGGTGTTTCGCTCCGCGTTCGACCTGGTCGGGCTCGCCGTCTTCGCCGTCGTCACCTCGGGCGTGTGGCCGGCCTTCGCCGACGCCTGGGCCGAGAACGAGGTGGCGGGCGTTCCGGGCGATTTCACCTTCATCGTCTGGCCGTTCAAGCTGCTGGTCGTCGTCGGCGTCGCTACGACCGCCGTCGAGTTCGCCGTCCAGTTCGTCCGCAACGCGGTCGCCGGGATCGACGCCTGGCGCGACGCAGGAAAGCCGGAGGCACCCGCGCGTCGGGGCTGGGGCTGGCTCGCCGCGCTCCTCGTTTTCGTCCTGCTCGTCTATCTGATGGCGGCGGCAGAGCTGAGCAACGTGCAGATCGGCACGCTCTCTATTCTCTGCATGCTGGTCCTGATCTATGCCGGGATGCCGATCGGGCTGGCGCTGATGCTGCTTGGCTTCGTCGGCATCTGGATGATGAAGGGCAACACGATCGTCGCCGAACGCACCCTCGCCCTGGCGGCGTCGGAGTTCCTCAGGAACTACTTTTTCGGCGTGGTTCCACTGTTCGTCCTGATGGGTTTGCTGGTCAGCGAGTCCGACATCGGCAAGGAGACGTTCGACGTCGCCCGCCGGATGCTGCGCAGGCTGCGCGGCGGGCTCGGGATAGCGACGGTGGCGGCCAACGCGATCTTCGCCGCGATCACCGGATCCTCCATCGCCTCGGCCGCCGTCTTCACCCGGGTCGCCACGCCCGAGATGATGTCGCACGGCTATACGCCGCGCTTCTCGGTCGGCGTGGTGGCGGGATCGTCGGTGCTCGGCATGCTGATCCCGCCGAGCCTCCTGCTCATCGTCTACGGCTTCGTCGCCGAGCAATCGGTCGGGATCCTGTTCATCGCCGCCATTATCCCCGGCCTGATCCTCGCCGCTGCGTTCGCGCTGCTGATTCTCGCGATGGCGCGGTGGCGGCCGCACTGGATCGGCGACCTGTCGGGCGGGACCGAGGAGGAATTTACCGAACCCGTCCTGGCCGACGCCCTGAAGCTGTTGCCGATTTTCCTGCTGGTCGCGCTGGTGATCGGGGGGATATACGGCGGCATCCTGACGCCCACCGAGGCGGGGGCCGCCGGGGCCGCCGGGGCGCTGGTCATCGGCTTGGTGCGCCGCAGGCTCGACTGGAGGAAACTCTGGAGCGTTCTGGTGGAGACCGGCCATATCACGGTCTCCATCCTGTTCCTGATCCTCGCCGCCAACGTCTATGCCAGGATGCTGGCGCTGTCCGGCCTGCCGCAGCAGACCGGGGAATTCATCGGGTCGACCGGCCTCGGTTTCGCGGGCTTCATCGCGCTCTACATCGTTCTTCTCATTCTGCTCGGCATGATCCTCGATTCGATTTCCATCATGCTGATCGTCCTGCCGCTCGCCCTGCCGGTGCTCTCCCAGTTCGGCGGCGATCCGGTCTGGTTCGGTATCGTGACCGTCATCGCCGTCGAGATCGGCCTGCTGACGCCGCCGCTCGGCATCACCTGCTATGTCGTCAAGTCCACGCTGGGCGACGAACGGATCACGCTGAACCAGATATTTCTCGGCGCGGCGCCGTTCGCGGTGGCGATGCTGGCGGTCACCGTGCTGCTGGTGCTGGTCCCCGAACTGAGCCTGGTGTTCGCCTGACGCGGCTTCAGCCGTCGAGCGGCGGCCTCCTGTCCAGCAGCCCGGCGGCGCGTTCGAAGGCGTGCGCCGTCCGCAGCACCGTCGCCTCGTCCCAGTGCCTGCCGGCGATCTGCGCGCCGATCGGCGTCCCGTCCTCGAAGAAGCCCGCCCGCACCGCGTGGCAAGGATGGGCGGTCAGGTTGAACGGAATGCCGATGGTCGGCACGTCGATGAAGGGAAACGGTTCGGTATCGTCGAGCGGCGGCGCCGGCGTCATCATGCCGGTGGTCACCACGATGTCGCAGCGCCCGAGCACCGCTTCGAGCTCGGCCAGCAGCTCGGTCCGCCGGCGCTGCGCCTGGATGTAGTCGACGGCGCGGAACAGGCTGCCCAGCATCAGCCGGTTGCGCGCGAGCCGTCCGTACTCGTCCCATCGGGTCTGAAGCCGCTCTTCGTGGATCGCGAAGGCCTCGGCCGGGACCAGGACGCGCCCCACGGCATGCCAGTCGATCAGGGACGAGACCGAGACCTCCTCCACCTCCGCGCCAAGCCCCGCCAGGGTTTCCGCGACGCCGTCGATGGCGGCGACGATCCCGGGCGGCGAGGCGAAATCGTCGGTGTAGAAGTGCCGGATCAGCCCGACGCGGAGACCCCTCACCCCGTCCCCCAGGCCGGAGATGTAATCCGGCACCGCAACGTCCGAGCTCATCGGATCGCGCGGGTCGTGCCCGGCGAGGACCTGCAGCATCAGCGCGGCGTCCTCGCTGGTCCACGCCATCGGACCGACGCAATCGAAGGAGTAGGTGAGCGGCATGTCGCCATGGGCGGTGACCCGGCCGATGGTGGGTTTGAGTCCCGCGACACCGCAGAACGCCGCGGGCAGCCGGATCGAGCCCCCGGCATCGGTGCCGAGCGCGCCGAGGCAGAGACCCGCCGCGACCGCCGCGCCCGACCCGCTCGACGATCCGCCGGTGATCCGCGACGTGTTCCACGGGTTGAGCGCGGGCGGGAAAGGGGGCTCGGTCGACGGCCGGCCGCCGAAGGTGAACTCGTAGGTGTTGAGCTGACCGAGGAGGACCGCGCCGCCCTGCTTGAGCCGGGAGATCGCGCCCGCGTCCTCGCCCGCCTCGAAATCGAGCATCACGCGGGAATTGGAGGTCGTCTTCTTGCCTTTCCAGTAGAAGACGTCCTTGAGGGCGATCGGGATGCCGTGCAGCGGCCCGAGATCCTCGCCCCGGCCGAGCGCCCGCTCCGCCGCGCGCGCCGCCGCCATCGCTTCGTCGGGGAAAACGCGGTGGTAGGTGCGGAGCGCGGGGTCGAAGCGTTCGATACGCTCCAGGCAGAGCGCGGTGACGTCGACCGGCGACAGCGTCCCGTCGCGGAACCCGCGCGCGGCCTCGGCGACGGTCGGAAGCTCAGCCGTCATCGCCGGGCGCCGGCGGCGTGAAATGGGGGAGCGTCCGGACCTCCCAGCTCCGGCCCGGCCGGCGGGTGCGTTCGGCGAGCTTCATCAGCGTGGCATAGGTCTTGCGGAGGTCGGCCTTCTCGTCCTCCGATACCGGTACGCCCGAGGCGTCGATCAACGCCTCGAACATCGCATCCTCGTTCGGCATCGCGCTCTCCTCAGCCGATGGGGTCGATCGGCGTCGCTGTGGCCGCCCGCGCCTCGATGACCTCGCCCGCCGCCAGCAGCCGTTCCTCGCCGAACCGGGCTGAGACAATCTGCACACCGACGGGAACCCCGTCCGCGAGGCTCACCGGGACCGAGAGCCCCGGCAGGCCCAGCAGCGAGATGGCCAGCATCGGACGGTGCGCATCGAGCATTTCGCGCACCGCGTCGTCGCCTTTCTGGTCATGGTCGATGGGGTAGGGGCGCTGCCACGAGATCGGCATGACGAGGACCGGGTAGCGCTCGAAGAAGGCATACCATTCGCGCAGCATGGTGGTTCGCGAGGCGAGAGCGCGGACATAGGTCTCGTAATCGAGATCGCCGGCATAGGCGCGCACCGAGGCGCGGGCGCGCTTCACCGCCTCGTCCCCGTACCGTTCGATGCCGCTCGACGAAGCGGCGCGCTCGGCAGCCGTCGCCGCGCGCTCCTCCGCCATCAGAATGGGCCAGAACAGGCCGGAGGCTTCGTCGAGCCGGGGCGGGGCCGCCTCCTCGACGTCGTAACCCGCATCCTCCAGCCATGCGCCTGTCTTGCGGACCGCTTCCGTGACCGCCGGGTCGGCATCGGCGCCCGGCAGCGAGGAGAGGATCGCGGCGCGGCTTCTTCCCGCCGCTCCTCCCGCGCCGAGCGGCACCGGAACCGACCACGGGTCGCGCGGATCGGGCGCGGCCAGGGCTGCCAGCCCGAGGCGGATGTCCCCGATCGAGCGCGCCAGCGGACCCTGCACATTCGCCATCTGCGAGGAGATGCCGCGCTCCTCGGCGGCGGACGGGTTGAAGTCGGGCACCCGGCCGAGGCTCGGGCGCAGGCCCGCGACGCCGCAGGCATAGGCCGGGTAGCGCACCGATCCGGCGCGGTCGTTGCCGTGCCCGATCGGGCCGATGCCCGAGGCCACCGCGGCCGCCGCCCCGCCGCTCGATCCCCCCGGCGTGCGTCCCGCATCCCAGGGATTGAGCGTGCGGCCGTGCAAATCGTTGTCGGTGAAGTAGCGGGTCGAGAAACCGGGGACGTTGGTGCGTCCGAGGATCACCGCGCCCGCCTTGCGCAGGTTGGCGACGGAGATGCTGTCTTCCTCCGCGGCCATGTTGGCGAAGGCGGTCACGCCATTGGTGGTCGCCCGGCCGGCATAATCGACATTGATCTTGACCGTGACCGGCACCCCGTGAAGCACCCCCGGCGCCTCGCCCCGGCGGATCGCATCGTCCGCCCGGTCGGCGGCTGCCAGCGCCTCGTCCGCGAGTGGGTCGACCACGGCGTTGATCCGCGGGTTGACCTCATCGAGCCTTGCGAGGCAGCTCTCCGTCGCCTCGCGGCTCGAGATCGCGCGTGTCCGGATGCCCCGGACCAGCTCTTCCGCCGTCCACCGCCAGAGTTCGTCAGCCATGCCCGCCCCCGGTTTTGCCCGCCTTGCCGAATGTCTAGTTTAGGGAGATGGATGCCTTGCCGGAAGAATACCCGCCCTGGGTGCCCCGCCTGCTGGAGGACACGCCGGTCGCTTCCCTCCTCGGTGCGCAAGCGATCTCGTGCGACGCCGCGAGCGGTGCGTTCCGTATCGGCTTCGAGGCGAGAGACGAGTTCTGCAACATGCTGGGCGTGCTCCAGGGCGGCATCGTGACGACCATGCTCGACATGGCGATGTCGTTCGCCGCGATCGCCAGGATCGGACCCGAGTTCCGCGTGCCGACGCTGGAGCTGAAGACGACCTTCCTCGCCCCCGCCGAACCCGGCCGGCTGATCGGCGAGGGGTGGCCGGTGCGGACGGGCAAGACGATTTGCTTCATGGAGGGGCGGCTGCTCGATCCCGGGGGCACCGTCCTCGCCACCGCCAGCGGCACCGCGCGGGTGTGGCGGGCGAGGGGGTGAGGGGCCGCAGGACGTGACCCTCGCGGCCGCATTGCGGCGGCCGGCCGCGTTGATCGCCGTGGTGTGCCTCGTGGAAGTGCTGACGATGGCCGGTTTCGCGGCCTACTGGTCGCTGCTGCCGGTGTTGCAGCCTGCCTGGAACATGAGCAACGCCATGGCGGGCTGGCTGTCCGGTGCGTTCTTCGGCGGCTACGTGCTCGCGGTCCCGTTTCTTTCCGCGATGACCGATCGGGTCGATGCCCGCCGCATCGTCATTCTGGGTGCGATGCTCTCCGCCGTCGGCCTGGCGGGGCTGGCGCTCTTCGCGGACGGGTTCTGGTCCGCTCTGCCGTGGCGCGTGATCGCCGGCGCCGGTCTCGCGGGCAGCTACATGCCGGGTCTCAAGATGCTCACCGACCGGCTGCCGCAGGTCCGGCACGCGCGGGCGGTCGCGTTCTATACCGCCAGCTTCAGCGTTGGCACCGCGCTCTCCTATTCGCTCGCGGGCGTCGCCCTGGAGTGGTTCGGATGGCGCGGCGCGTTCCTGTTCACCGCCGCCGGGCCGGTGCTGTCGGGAATCGTCCTGGCGGCGGCGATCTCACCGAGGGCGCCCGAACCGGCGGCCGAAGAACGCCGCCACGTGCTGGATTTCCGCCCGGTCCTGCGCTCGCGCGAGACGATGGGCTACATCATCGCCTATGCCGGCCACGGGGCCGAGCTGTTCGCCATGCGCTCCTGGATCGTTCCGTTCCTGGTGTTATGCCTCGGCAGCGGCGCCGGCTTCGAGCTCGACGCCACGCTGTTCGCTACGGTGTTCGCCCTCGTCTCGGTGGTCTCCAGCATCGCCGGCGCGGAACTCGCGTTGCGCATCGGGCGCGCGCGCCTCATCGCCTGGGTCATGCTCGGGACCTTCGGGATTGCTGCCGCGGCGGGGTTTTCCTCTCCGCTGCCCTTCGCCGTCGTGGCCGTCCTGTGTCTGCTCTATTCCGCCGCGATCCAGGCCGACTCGGCGGCGCTCACCGCCGGCGCCGTGGCGACGTCCCCGGCCGGTCATCGCGGCGCGACGCTTGCGGTGCACTCGGTTTTCGGGTTCAGCGGATCCCTGTTCGCGCCGGCGCTGGTGGGGCTGGTCCTTGATCTGTCCGCGCCGCTCGGCGGCGCCAACGCCTGGGGGCTCGCCTTCCTGACGATGGGCTCGATGGCATTGCTGAGCTTCGTCTGCGCGCTCCCGTTCATGGTGCCGCGCCGGCGCTGATCCGCAGGATTTCCGCGATCTCCGCGCCGTGGGTGAGCGTCATCATGTGGCCGGCGCCCGGCAGGTCGATGAGCGAGGCGCCGGGAATCGCGTCAGCGACGAGTTCGGACAGCCTCGCGTGCAGCGGGTCGGTCGCGCCGCCGCGGACCACGGTGACCGGCACGGCAACCGCCGCGAGGTTCGCGCGGCTCATTTCCAGGCGCCTCACGGCTTCCAGCCCGACCGCCAGGCGCTCGGACAGCGCGAGCATCCTCGCCCGCGTTTCCCGGTCCAGGCTCCGCCAGTAGCCCGGCCTGGCGTTGAAATAGTCGAGATAGCTCTCCATCGCCTCATGGTTGAGGCCGCCGCCGCGCACCGTGGCGATGAAGTCCTCGTTGCGCCTTTCGATCTCATCGGCGAAGACCGTTTCGCCAGCCTCGCGGAGCAGGGGATAGGGCGCGGGTTCGAGCAGGGTCATTCGGTCCACGAGGTCCGGCCATTCGAGCGCCAGCACCAGCCCGATCGTGCCGCCATAGGAGTGGCCCACCAAATGGGCGCGTTCGCCGGCGGCATTCCGCAGCTCGGCGCGGATCACCGCGGCGGTCGCCGCGGCTTCGTCGCGGATCGTCATCGGTCCCCGCCCGGCGAACGGTTCGGTTTCCCCATAGGCCGAAGGGTTCACCGCGGCGGTGCGAAAACGATCCCGCAGCGGCGCCGCGATCGACCGCCAGATCGACGCGCCGCTCGCGCCCGGCGGTTGAAGCACCAAGAGAGGGGCTGAGCCGTCATCCGGCCCGCCCGCCTCATAGCCGACCTTCCGCCCGTCGCAGTCGACGAGGGGCATGGCACGGCGAAGGCCCGCCTAGCCCTTTTCGGCGTAGGGGCTTCCGACGATCCCCTTGTCGGCATCGGCGATGCCGAGCGGCGGGGTCGGGACGTAGTGCTCGGGCGTATGGGCGCCGTTGCCGCGCCTCGCCCGCGCCTGCTCGGGGGTCTCGATCGCGTCCTTTGCCGCGAGCGCCTGCTTGCGGTCGACCATGAACGGCTCGGGCGAATCCGGCGGCGGCATCATGTTTGCGTGGTAATAGGCCATCTTCTGGTTCGCCGGGTCGAGCTTCTTGGACGGGTCTATGTCGCGCTGGTTGGTCGCCTTGGGCGCGGTGGCGACGCCGTCGATCACCTCGTGGTCGAACCACCATTTCTTGAGCGGGTTGCGCTTGCCGTTGCCGAGCGCGTCGTCGAGCCAGGCCGCGACCGGGACCATCAGCGGCTTCAGGAACATCGCGTTGATGCCGAGCCAGCTCGCCGCGCGGGTCACCAGCGGCCCGTCGGCGTCGACGACCTTGTTGAGCGGGCAGGTCTTCATGCAGCGCCCGCAGGCCGAGCCCTTGACGTTGGTCAGGCGGTAGCGGGTGCACCGCTCCACGTCCGGCTTCCAGATCTCGTATCCGTTGAACATCACCTTGTCGCCCCACGGGATCGCGTCGCAGGGGCATTCGCGGGCGCATTTGAAGCAATGGTTGCAGAAATACTGGAGGCCGAAATCGATCGGCTTGTCGGGCACCAGCGGCATGTCGGTGGTCATCACCACGGTCTTGAGCCGCGGCCCGAGGAACGGGTTCAGGATCAGCTCGCCGATGCGCGACAGCTCGCCCAGCCCGGCCCAGAGCACCAGCGGGATGTGCAGCACGTCCGAATCGGCGTTGGTCTGCGAGCGCGCCGGGAAGCCGTTGGCGCGCACGAGGTCGGCCATCACCGAGGCGATCTCGGCGCCCCGCAGGTAGGCGCGCATGGATTGGGCGCCGGAAATCCAGTCGTCGCCGCTGGCTCCCTCCATCGTGTCGAAGCCCTGGTCGATCAGCATCACCACGGCGTATTTGTGATAGGGCTCGATCTCTTCGCTGTTCGCCTTGTGCGAATACCAGGCATAGCGCGGCACCTCGCAGATGCCGGCGACGTCGGTGCCGAGGAAATAGGCGAGCGATTTCAGCGCCCTGGTATTGGCCTCGGCGTCCTGGAAGCGGCCGGTGTCGACCTCGGCGACCGGCCCGTCCTGGTAGGGCACCATGCTGCGGATCACCTTGAGCTGGCTCAGCGACAGCGGGTGCTTGAAGGAGAAGACCCGCCGCGCCATCTGCGCCTTCACACCGAGATCGCCCTGCAATGCGCGTTCGAAGAAGCTCGCCCTCTTGGGGACGCGCGGCACCTCTTCGTCGAGGATCAGTGTCGTCGGCCGGTCGACGCGTTTGACGGTCTCCATCGCGAAGGGGCCGAGATCGGTGCGCCGTTTCGCGCGCCGGTTCCGCTCGCGGCCCGACCGCGCGCCGTTGCGTCCGAGCCAGTAGCCGAACCCTCGATCCGCGCCGACCGTCTTGTCGGCGAGCGGCTTGTCGACCGCGAGCGGATAGTCGGTCGAGACGACGCAAACCGAGAACCCCTCGCCGACGAACGGGTTGACGATGCGATCGCCCTGCCGGACGGCGAGCCCGGCGAGCACCGCGAGGCGGTCGGCATCGAGTCGCTCCTTGTCGATGCCGTGCATGCGGGCGCCGTAACCCATGACGCGAATATGGCCGGCGATCAGGGCGCCGATTTCGGCCGCGCGCATCTCCGCGTTGGCCGCGACGGCGGGCAGCATCCATTCGCGGGCGATATTGCCTTCCTCGGCGACGCGCGAATGTTCGATCAGGACGACGATCGCATGGTCGTGACCTTCGCAAGGTTCCACGCCGGCGAGCCAGGCATTGTCCGGGATCCGGCAGATGCCGACCTGGCTCGCATCCATGAAATAGCCGACCCCCTTGATGTCCGCCGAGCGGCGTTCGAGGTCGTCCGAGACCGGGGCCTTTTCCTTCGCCGCCTCGGCATCGGCGAATTCGGCGTAGAGCCGGGTGAACTTGTCCAGCGAGTCGACTAGCTGGCCGGGGGCGCGCTTCCGTTCCGGCGCCGGTACGGGCGGGCGCGCCGCTTCCCTCTCGATGGTCGACTCGTCGCGCGGCAGCGTCTCGAGCGGGAAGAGACCGAAATGAAACGGCCGGCTGGCGGAACGCGATTTGAATAGCACGGGCTCGTCCTCTCAGCCTCGGACAGGGCGACGGCAGACCGTTACACGGGCGGATGCCCGATGCCAAACGATTTAAGCGCCGCGGGCCGCCCGGAGCGCGCTCCACACCCGGAACGGGGTCGCGGGCATCGCGATTTCGGTCACGCCGAGCGGCCGGAGCGCGTCCACGATGGCGTTGACGATCACCGCCAGCGCCGGCGTCGTCCCGCCCTCGCCGCCGGCCTTGACGCCGAGCGGGTTGGTGGGCGAGGGGACCTCGTTGAGCGCGGTATCGAAAAAAGGGAATCGGTCGGCGCGAGGCAGCGTGTAATCCATGAACGAGCCGGCGAGCGGCTGCTGGCTATGGGGATCGTTGACGCAGAGTTCCCACATCGCCTGGCCGACCCCCTGGACGATGCCGCCATGCGTCTGCCCGTCGACGATCAGCGGGTTGATCGCGCGGCCCACGTCATCGACCGCGGCGTAGCGGACGATCTCGACATTGCCGGTCTCGGGATCGACCTCGACCTCGCAGACATGACAGCCGTTAGGGAAGACCGGCGTATGCATCTCATTGTCGGCGACGATCCCGAGCTCGCCGCCATCCGACGCCGTGGCGACTTCATAAAGCGTCACCGTGCGGTCGGTACCGGAGACCGCGAAGCGGCCGTTCTCGAACGCAACATCGACCTCCGCCGCTTCGAGCAGGCGGGCCGCGACCGGCTTCGCCTGTTCGAGCAGCGCATCGACGCCCTTGACGATCACCGTTCCCGCCATCCGCATCGAACGGCCCGAATGCGACCCGCCACCGATCCTGACGACATCTGTGTCCCCGATGACGATCCGGACCTCGTCGAGGCCGACGCCGAGGCGTTCGGCGGCGACCTGGGCGAAGCTGGTCTCGTGGCCCTGGCCGCTCGGCTGGGTGCCGATCACGACTTCGACACGCTCCTCGGCGCCGAACACGCGGATCCGGGTCTGCTCTACCGGCGTGCCGATGGAAGATTCGACGTAGTGCGCGACACCGCGTCCCAGCAGCCGGCCGCGAGCCTCCGCCTCTTCCCTGCGGGCCGGGAACCCGCCCGGATCCGAGAGGCCGAGCGCCATGTCGAGGCTCTTCCCGTACTCGCCGCTGTCATAGGTCATGCCGACCGCGTTGCGGTACGGCATTTCGTCCGGCGCGACGAGGTTCCGGCGCCGCAGTTCGAGAGCGTCGATTCCAAGCTCCTCGGCGGCGATCTCGATCAGCCGCTCTATCGCGAAGATGCATTCCGGCCGGCCCGAGCTGCGATAGGCGTTGGTCGGCGGGGTGTTGGAGAAGGTCGCGCGCGAGCGCAGCCATGCGACCGGCACGCGGTATGAGCCGGTGACGATGCCGGACCCCTTCGATAGCGGCGACAGCGAGACGCAGCGCGCCCCGACATTGCTCAGATTCTCTCCGCGCAGGCCGAGAACGATCCCGTCCTCGTCGAAGGCGAGCGCGATCTCGGTCACCAGGTCGCGTCCCTGGTAGTCGCTGATGAGGGCTTCGCCGCGGTCGACGGTGCACTTTACCGGCCGACCCAGCTTCCGCGCCGCCCAGGCGACCAGCGGGAACTCGACATAGCAGCGGTTGCGCGTCCCGAAATTGCCGCCCACGTCGTAGGCGTGGATGCGCACCCGGTCGGGCTCGACGCCGAGCACCGCGGCGATCTCGCGCTTCTGACGCACCGCGCCGCCGCTTCCCGCGTAGACGGTGTAGCGCCCGGTCGCCGGATCGTACCCGGCGAGCGCCGAGCGGGGTTCCAGCGGGCAACCGGTCACCCGGGGAACGACGAACCGGCGTCCGACGACATGGGCCGCGCCCGCGAAGGCGGCGTCGGTGCCCGCTTCGTCGCCGAAGAAGGTCTCGACGAGGATGTTGTCGGGCCGGCCGTCCCAGACGATCGGCGCGCCGGGTCGGGCGGCGTCCGCGGTGTCGGTGACCGCAGGCAGCGCTTCGTAGTCGACGAAGACCGACTCGGCCGCGTCGCGCGCCAGGGCCTTTGTTTCCGCGACGACCATGGCGACCGCCTCGCCGGCATAGCGCGCCTTGTCGGCGGGCAGCAGGGAGTGGTCTCCGACGAACACCTCGGAGCCGCCCGGCCCATGCAGCTTGAGGTCGAACCGCGTCTTGGGCAGCGGGCTGTGGTCGAGCGGGCCGAGCCCGTCCGCCGAGCAGTCCGCCCCCGTGAACACGGCGAGCACGCCGGGCAGCGCCAGCGCGGCAGAGCTGTCCACCGAGACGATCCGCGCGTGCGGATGGGGCGAGCGCACCATCGCCGCGTATGTCTGGCCGGGCAGGGAGAAGTCGTCGGTGAAGCGGCCCCTGCCGGTCAGCAGGCGCGAATCTTCCTTGCGCCGGACCGGCCGGCCGATGGTCCTCGACGGTTCGATGCTACGCCCGCGGGTCAGTGGAGTTCGGCGACGCGCTCGCGGGTGTAGATGTCGTTCCACTGCCGGTAGGAATATTCCCACTGGTAGCCGGAAGCGCGCGGCTCGGGCGCGAGGTCGACCGGCTCGCCGCCGCGATAGACGGCCTTGATCGCCTCCCGCTTCTGCAGGACGGCGATGTCGTCCAGCGGGTTGCCGGCGACAACCGTGATATCGGCGTAGGCGCCCTCGGCGAGGCGTCCGACATCGTCCCGTTCGCGTAGGAGTCCCGAATTGCCGCTGGTCGTGGCCTTGAGCGCTTCGCCGGGCGTGAACCCGAGATCGTCCACCATCAGCTCCAGCTCCTTCGCGTGCCACTCCCCGTAAGGGGTGATCGCGAAGCCCGAATCGGTCCCGACCATGAAGGGCACGCCCTGCTCGCGCGCCTTGACCAGCATCTCGCGGGCATCGTCGATGACGCGCCTGTTCTGGCCCGGCCGCCACTTGAAGCACGGATCCGTGGGGCGGGTGAACTCGGCCGTGTTGGCGACGAAGGTGAGCGCGGGCGACAGCACCGAGCCGCTCTCCAGCACAGCGTCGAGACCTTCCTCGTCCATCTCGAAGGCGTGGAAAATCACGTCGACGCCGGCGCGGGCCGAGGTCAGCACCGCTTCCCGCCCGCGGGCGTGGGTGATCACCTTGCGCCCCAGGCGGTGGCTCTCCTCGACCATCGCGTCCATCTCGCGCTGGTTGAAGCAGGCCATCAGCTCGCCGTCCGAATCCTTGCGGTGCAGCCCGTCGAGCGCGATCTTGACGAAATCCACCCGGTCCTTGACCTGCATGCGGATCTCTTCGATCGCCTCGTCGGTGTTACGCACCAGCACGCCGACCGAGCTCTCGGGGACGCCGATCCAGGTCGGATACCAGTCCGCGAGTCCCTGGCGCGCGGTGATTTGCCGCCCGGAGGTGGTGATGCGCGGCCCGTCGAACATGCCGGCGTTGATCGCGTCGCGCACGCCGACCGTCGTGCGCCCGGTCGAGGCCGGATCGGCGATCGATGTATAGCCCGCCTTCATCACCGTCTGCGCCGCGCGGAGCGCGCGCAGCGCCCGGTATTCCGGCGGGGAGAAGATGTCGATGTCCTCGTTCGCCTGGGCGTCGCCGTAGCTCAGATGGACGTGGATGTCGATCAGCCCCGGCATGACGAAGTCGCCGCTGTGGTCGACGACCTCCTCGCCCGGCCTCTGGTCCGGCGCTTCCGCGGACGGGCCCACATAGGCGATCCGGTCGTCGTCGATAACGACCGTCCGGTCAGTCTTCGCGGTCTCGTCGAGCCCGTCGAACAGCGTCCCGCAGATCAGGTGCTTGCGCATGTCTTCCTCCGTACCCGCCGCCTCGCGCTCAGATCGGTATGGCGATCAGGTTGTTGATCATGCCGTGGTCGCAGACGACGACGCGTTCCCTGAACCGCGCGCCTCCGTCCCCGACCACGATAACGTCACGATACGCGCCGGTCGAGAACACGGCCATCGTCCCGTCGCGCATCGTCCGGGTCACCAGATAGTTCGAGTGCACGCGGTATTCCGCGCTTTCCCTCGCCACAACGCGGATGGCGCTCACCATGTGGCGGTAGCGGTGCGGCTCGAAGACGTTGGCGTGGCGCACCGAGACGACGCGGTCGAGCAGCATCGCGCGCGAATCGCACCAGACCAGCGAAGCCGGCAGGCCGCGCTCCTCGTTGTCGCGCGTGGCGATCCGGTAGATGCAGGGGTCGGTGAAGAAATCCGGCCAGTCCTCCAGCCGGTCGTCGTCGATCGCATGCACGTAGTCCGCCATCAGCGCCGCGATCGCCGCCGGGACATGCGCCGAATCCTCGACGAGAGTCGCCATCAGACGCCCATCAACGCGCGATAGGCGGTCCAGAAGCCGCGCACGCCGCATTCCGACGCCCGGCTGTTGACGATGGTCTCGACCGACCGGCCGGCCATTTCCATTACCGAGGACTTGTCCTTGTCGCCCTCGATCCCCTTCTGCACCAAAGAGCCCACCATCCCGTCCTCGAGCGAGATGTAGCCCGACGGGCCGATCAGGTTGCCCTGCTTGAGCCGGATCCGGGTCTGCTCCTCGTCGTCGTCGGCATAGCCCAGCACGGTCCATACCAGCTCCGAGCCCTCCGGCCCGCGCGGCACGAGGTAGCGGGTGGCGATGGTGTTGTGGATCTGCTGCAGGACGAAATTGGGGAAGGCGGTCTGGATCGCGGTGGTGATGCCGTCGCCGAACTCGTCCCACTGCTCGATCACCGAAGTGTCGTGGAGGCCGAACTCGTCGAAATTGCCGCCGCCGCTCCGGAACGCCTCGGTCTCGTATACTTCGCCGTGGCGGTCGGTCGCCATCTTCGACCAGCTCAAATGATGCCAGCCCTGCTCGCTCATCTCGATCGCGCCCTCCATGGTGAAGCGGTTGAGCTTCAGCCGCGTCGCCCATGCATGCAGGATGGTCGCGTGGTAGGGGTCGCTCGCGTTCTCGAAATAGAGCTTCCAGTTGGAATCGAGATACTGGCTGTAATAGCCGAGCACCTTGAAGGGGCGCGAGGTCATCCGGCGGTAGTTCGCCATCAGGCGTTCGCCGATAAAGGCCTCGAGGGGCGGCGTGGCGTCCGAGAACGTGCCGAAGATTATCCCGCCCAGGCTCTCGACGCGGAGCCGGTCGAGCCCGTTCGCCGCCATGTCGAAGGAGTCCGGCATGCCCCCCTTGCCGTCGATCCCCCGCGCGAAGGGCACGCTCTTCAGGCAGCCCTCCAGGTCGTACGACCAGTTGTGATAGATGCACATCAGCCGGTCGACCCGGCCGAACGGCTCGAACAGCAGCATGGTTCCCTTGTGGGCGCAGCGGTTGACCAGCGCGTTGATCCCGCCGTCGGGGGTCTTGAGCACAATCACCGGCGTGTCGCCGACATCGATCAGGCGGTAGTCCCCGGGCTCCGGCAGCTCCGCCTCAAGCCCGAGATAGTGCCAGACCGGCCCGCGAAATATCCGCCGCATCTCCGCCGCGTAGACGTCGGGATCGGAAAACACCGCATAGGGCGCCCGCACGACGCCTTCCTCGGGCCAGTCGATGAGGGTGTCGGTTTCGGGCATTCGTGCCTTCATTCGGGATCGTGGGCCATGTTTCTACCGCTTCCGGGATGTCGTCGACGGCCAGCCAAAATTACCGTCACGTCATGGTCGGGGGGGGCCGCCCAAACACCAAGTTTTATGTGTGCCCGGAAGAACCACAAAAAAAAAAAGTTGTGTGTGGGCCGCCCCCCCACCCCCTATTTTTTCGGTGCCCGCGCCTCACCCACAAAAAAAACTGGGGGTGGGCGGGCACCCCCCGACCATGACGGAAGAGTGGAAAAAGGCGGGAACGGTTCCGTCCGGACCGGGTTTGGTCTAGGGTCTCCCGGTCGAACCCACAACGCCCCGGTCCCATGCCCGACGGTCTCGACAGGTCGCAGGATTTCTTCGCCGCGTTGGATATGCGGCGCGCCGGCATCCTCGATGCCTGCACGAAATGCGGCGAGTGCGTGCGCGTCTGTCCGATGCCGGGGCCGGCCGGGCTCGACGTGGCGGACGCCGAAGCCGTGGCGTCCGGCGTCATCGACCTGATCCGGACGGGGGAGGGGCCGGAGACCGCGCGCCGCTGGGCGGAAATCTGCACCGGCAGCGGGCACTGCATCCCGGCCTGCGAATACGGCGTCAATCCGCGCTTCATGCTGGCGCTCGCGCGCATCGCCGATCTCAGGACCGCCCGCCCCGCCGACGACCTCAGGACTGGCGGCGGCAAGCAGTTCGGCGCCATGAGCCGGGGCGTGCGGACGCTGTCCCGCCTCCAGCTCCCGCCCGACCTGCTGGCCCGCCTCGGCCAGATCGGCGCGCTCGCGCCCGAGCCGGAGAACCCGGAAACCGTCTTCTACACCGGCTGCAACGTGCTCAAGACGCCCCATATCGCGCTCTTGTGCCTCGACGTGATGGATGCGCTCGGGGTCGAGTACGTCGTGCGCGGCGGGCCGAGCCATTGCTGCGGCGTCTACCAGTTCCGCTCGGGCGATCTCGAGAAGTTCGCCGATCTGTCGGGGCGCACCATCGACAGCTTCGCCGACTCGGGCGTCGACGAGGTGCTGTCCTGGTGTCCGAGCTGCCAGGTCCATCTCGGCGAGGCCGCGCTGGAGACCCGCGAAGCGGCCGGCGAATCGCCCTTCGACCTTACCCCCTTCGTGATCTGGCTGGAGAGCAGGCTGGACGATCTGCGCCCGCTGATGACCCGGCGGGTGGAGAAGCGGGTCGGGCTGCACGAGCATCCCGGCGTCGCGGGCATCGCCGAGGCCGCCGAGAGCATCCTGCGCGCGGTGCCCGGTCTGGAGTTCGTCGATCTCGCGCAGCCGCGCGTCGGCTATATGTGCAACACGCTCTCGGTGCTGCCCGACTACAAGCGGGACGTGCATGCCGAACAGCTCGCCGCGGCGGAAGCCGCCGGGGTCGACGCGTTGGCCGGGATCTACCACGCCTGTCACCGCGAGCTCTGCACCCACGAGCGCGACTGGCCGTTCGAGGTGGTCAACTTCATGGAGCTGGTGGGCGAGAGCATGGGGCTTTGCCGCCCCGACCTCTTCAAGCGGCTCAAGATCATGCAGGACGCCGACACGATCCTCGCCGACTCGGCCGACATGATCGCCGAGTACGGCCTCGACGCGGATCGCGTCCGCGAGGTCGTGGTCGGCGCGATGCTGTCCGAACAGCCGCTGCCGCTGGGCCGTTCCTAGCTCCCCGAACCGAGCGCCTTTTCGAGGTCCTCGTTCAGGTACTCCATCGAGTCGTCGCTCAGTCCGCGCAGGCACTGGCGGAACGAGGCGACGATCCGGTTCGCGGTCTTGAACTTGCAGAGGTCGTAGTTGAACCGCGCGAAGCCGGTCGCGGCATCCGACACGCCGTCGCGCTTCGCATCCGCGACTATTGTTGCCCACAGCGCATCTGCGTCCCCGGCCGGCAGCGCGTTCGCCATCCGTGTCATCAGCCGCACCGCCGGCATCCGGTCGGGCTCGCGGTCGACGATGGCGGTCGCGAGCTGCCGGGCCTCGCGCGCCGCCCATGCGATCTCGTCCGGCGTCTGCGGCAGTATGTCGTCCGGGTCGGCAACCGGAACGGCGGCGACGACATCGCGAATGCCGACTCCCGCCTCTTCGATGCCGTGTTTGTCGATCAGCGCGCGCGGAATCGACATTTCGATCGACACATGCGTACGCGCCGCGGTCACGGTCACCTCATTCTGGAGCGGAATCGACATTTCCGTGCCGTCGCGGCCGCGGCCCACCAGGACGACCTCCTGTCCCTCCGCGAGACGGTAGCCGCGCCCCGGCCGCGGCACGCGCCGGCCGGGTTGTAGACACAGAGTCGGCATTTCGGCACGGCACGTCCCGCCGTCGCAGGCGAGAGCGACGGGCCGGTCGGTCGAGAACAGCGCCAGCACCTGCGGCGCGGCATCGGCGCCGGATGCGGCAAAAACGGCGGGCGCGGCGACCAGGGCGGCCGCCAGGGCCCGGCGGAGCGCATGACGGTTCATCGGTTCTCTCCCTCGGCAGCGGGCGATGACGTTCCCGGTATCCTATGCCGGACCGATTCTGCCGGTCCATCGAATTGCGCCCGGCCGCGATCGACAAATCGCGCGCGGCGCCGTCATCCTCCCCCGGAATCGTCCTTCTCCTGCTCGCGCAGGCGGAAGCGTTGCATCTTGCCGGTCTCGGTCTTGGGCAGGTCGGGGACGAACTCGATCTCGCGCGGGTACTTGTAGGGAGCGATCTCCGCCTTCACGAAGTCCTGCAGCCGCTGGACCGTTTCCGCGCCCGGTTCCGATCCCTCGCGCAGCACCACGAACGCCTTGACGATGTTGGTGCGCGCCGGGTCCGGCTTGCCGATCACCGCGCATTCGGCGACCGCGGGATGGTCGAGCAGCGCCGCCTCGACCTCCGGCCCGGAGATGTTGTAGCCGGCGGAGATGATCATGTCGTCGGCGCGCGCGACGTAGCGGAAATAGCCGTCCTCCTCCATCGCATAGACGTCGCCCGGGTAGTTCCACCCCTTCCGGACGTAGACCTGCTGGCGCTCGATGTCGTCGAGATAGCGGCAGCCGGTGGGTCCGCGGACGGCGAGCAGGCCGGGCTCGCCCGGCGGCAGGTCTTCGCCCGCCTCGTCCACCACCCGCGCCCGGTATCCGGGGATCGCGCGCCCGGTATAGCCCGCGCGCATCTCCTCGCGCGCCGCCGCGACGAAAATGTGCAGCATCTCGGTCGAGCCGAGCCCGTCGACGATCGGGATGCCGGTGGCGGCGTGGAACGCTTCCCATGTCGCCTTCGGCAGGGTCTCCCCGGCGGAGACGCATTTGACCAGGCTCGACAGGTCGTGCCCGTGCGCGATGTCGGCCATGACGCGGTAGGCCGTGGGCGCGGTGTAAAGGCCGGTGATGCGATAGCGTTCGACCGCCTCGATCATCTCTTCCGGCGACATCGGTCCCGGGAAGAAGCGGGTCGAGGCGCCGAACCGCATCGGGAAGGCGGTCAGCCCGCCGAGCCCGAAGGTGAAGGCGAGCGGTGGCGTGCCGGCGAACACGTCTTTTGGGGCCGACATATCGAAATAGCGCGGAAAGCAGTCGCACATCGCGATCACGTCGCGGTGGAAATGCATCGTCGCCTTCGGGTTGCCCGTGGTGCCCGAGGTGAACGCGATCAGCGCCACGTCGTTCGCGGCGGTGTCGCAGTTGGCGAAACCCGAGGGCTTTTCCGCCGCCGCGCGGTCGAGGGATGCGTCGTCCGGCCGGTTGCCGAGCGGCGTGAAGGTCAGCAGGTGTTCGAGCAGCCCGCCGGTTCGGTCGCGCGCCTCCTCCATCTCATCCATCAGCGCGAGATCGCAGAGCGCGTGGCTAATTTGCGCCTTCTCGACGATATGGACGAGCTCGCGGGCGCGCAGGAGCTGCATCGTGGTGACGCAGATCCCGCCCGCCTTGAGCACGGCGAACCAGCACGCCACCAGCATCGGCGTGTTGGCCGAACGCAGCAGCACGCGGTTGCCGGGCACCAGCCCGCAATCCTCGACCAGGACACGGGCGATCCGCTCCGACAGGTCTCGCAGCGCCCCGTAGGTCCAGGTGGCGTCGCCGAGATGGAGAACCGAGCGGTCGCGGTGGCCGGCGGCGGCGGTGTCGTCGAGCAGGATGGCGCCGCAATTCATGCGGGACGGGTAGGCGCGGAGTTCCGGCAGGCTCTCATAGTCGAACGCCGGCCAGAGCTCCCGGGGCGGCAGATTTTCCGCCGCGAACCGGTCCCGATGCGCGGTCGGTCCGCCGGGCTCAGGCATGGGTCGCTTCCATCGTTCCTTTTGCATACGCCCTTTCCCGCAGCGGCGCAAAGCGGACTGCGACATGACACCGGACCCGAAGAACCATCATGAGACCGAGGCGTGCTAAACGAATGTTCTTTACCTGTTGAAGGTTAGTAAAGACTGTCTTACACTTCGTCTCAACCGACCGTATCGGGAGGGACGGCGTCATGCCGAGGGTGAGCGCGAAGCGCCAGATCACTTTGCCCATACATCAATGCAGGGAAGTCGGGATCGGTCCCGGGGACGAGTATGTCAGCTACGTGGCCGATGGCCGCATCACCATCGTGCGGAAAACCCGAGGCGCGGCAAAGGGGTTCCTGCGCCATGTGGCCGGCGATCCGGCGGTCAGCGATGAGGAGTCCCTTGAGGGCGCGCTGGACGAGGCGGCGCATTGATCGCCGTCGACACCAACGTCCTCCTTCGTTACCTGCTGCACGACGACGTGGCCCAGGCGGCGCGTGCGGACGCCGTTTTCGATGCTGACGAGACCATCCTGATCGCCGATGTCGTGCTGGCGGAAACCGTTTGGACGCTTTCCGGCCGCAAGTACCGGCTGGCGAAAGCCGAGATTGTGGCCGTCCTCGAACGGTTGTTCAGCGAGCCGGGCATCCGTTTCGAGGACGACCAGGCGGTCTGGCGGGCCCTCCAGGCGTACAAGACCTCCGCGGCATCGGCGAAGGGTGCGGGGTTCGCGGACGCGTTGATCGTGTTCAAGGCGCGCCGCGCCGCGGCGGAGGCTGGCGAGGCGTTGAACGGCGTCTACACCTTCGACGAGGCAATGCGCCAGTTTCCGCACACGGCACCGCTCTGAAGGCGATCCGGTTTTCCGCCCGCCTCGATCGGAAGCGACACACGAGCTTGTCGAAGGGGACACGCCAGGGCCGGTATACACTCTACGGTTGCAACCAGGGCGAACAGGCTCTAACCCGACTTCCGCAACTGAGCGGGCATTTCAACTAATTTGACGGGTTTCCGGCCGGAGAAATGGCGGATTTCCGGGCTTTGCGTCTCCGGATCCGCGTGTAGTGCCGACCTACCCCCTTGATCGGGATGCGGGCGCGG
>JAJDVM010000120.1 GCA_022826125.1 Defluviicoccus sp. | reverse complement strand
GGGCCGTCGTGCAGCGCCCTGAAGGCTTCGGCCTTCGCGACCTGTCCGGGATCCGCCATCGGACTTCCTCTCAGATATCGAACGAGGGAACCGGCCCGCCGCCGGCCATCCGGAGCACGCCCGCGATCGTCGCTTCGGGATCGGCGACGCCGGCGAAGCGCAGCAGCTCGCGCGCTTTCTCCGCCATCTCGCCGCAGTCGAGCGCGGCCTCGGGGTCCCCCTTGCACTGCCGGCGCGCGGCGCTTACCCGGCTGCCGTCGTCCAGCACCGCGGTCACCTCGCCGCCCCAGGCGGCGGGATAGTCGGATACGTAGGGCTCTCCCGCGCCCACCCTCACCTTCGAACGCAGGGACGACAGGCGGGCCCGCGCGTCGGCCTCGAAAGACTCGAACCCCACCGCGCCGTCGGCCAGCGCGGCGGCTATGCAGTGCTGCAACGAAAACTTGGCCTCGTAGGGCGACGTCGGCATCGGCCGGTCGCAGACGTCGACCGCGGCCCGGTAGGTCGACGCCTCGACGCCAACCACCGACCCCGCGTCGAGCTTCCCTGAAACCTCGAGAGCGGCGTCGATCGCCGGATGGGTATGCCGGCAGGACGGCCAGGGCTTGATCGAGGTCGCGTGCACCTGCCACGGCGCGTCCGGCTCGCGCAGCACCGCGCCCGGGTCGGGGTCGGGGCAGGCGCCGGCGTAGAACCCCTGGGGTCCTTCGAGGATCGCGGGCGGGCCCGTGAAGCCGGCCGCCGCCAGCTCAGCCGCGACGACCCCCGCCTCGGCGGCGCGCCCGGCGTGAAGATGCTTGCTCATCGCCCCGGTGTTGAGGAATTCCCAGAGCCCGGCCGATTGCGTGCCGGCGTTGCCGAGCGCGTGCACGGCGGCCCCGTCGTCGAGCTCCAGCAGAGCGGCAGATGCCATCGCGGCGCCGAACGGCCCGCAGGTCGCGGTGTTGTGCCAGACCTTGTAGTGCATCTGGCCGACCGACATGCCGACCCGGCAGACCGCCTCGAACCCGTGCAGCACCGCGCGCAGGAAGGTTTCGCCGTCCGCCCCGGCGCGTCCGGCGAGCGCCAGCGCCGCGGGGATGACGACGCATCCCGGATGGGTGACCGAGCCGCGATGCAGGTCGTCGACCTCGAGGATGTGCATACAGCCGCCCATCACCAGCGCGCGTCGTCCGGGATCGGGCTTGCCGGCGCCCCATCGGGACAGGATCGCGCCGGGTTCGGTGACCCGGCCGGCCAGCATGTTGGCGACCCCGTCGAGCACGATCAGCGCCATCGCGTCGAGGTCGGCCCGGCCCACCGGTTTCGAGCGGATCAGCCCGACAAGCCCTTCCGTCAGCGTCGCCGCGGCGTCGGGCTCGACCGCCGCTCGCGCGGCGGCGGTGCTCACGCGCTTCCGCCGCCGGGCGGCGCGTAGTTCGGGAAACGACCCGAGACGTCGAGGTCGAAGAGCTTGCGCGCGTTCTCGCCGAGGATGTTGCGCTTCGCCGTCTCGTCGAGGAAGGGCAGGTCGTAGATCACGCTCGGCAGGTCCATGTCCCAGTGGGGATAGTCGGAGCACCAGCAGAGCTGGGTCTCGGCCTTGATCATCCTGAACGTCATCTCGAGCACGTCGAGGTCGTTGGGAATCTCCATCGGCTGCGAGGAATAGTACATGTCCTGCATGTACTCGCTCGGTAGCTTCCTGAGCGACGGCGCCTCCGAGCTCCGCATCTTGTAGTCGTTGTCGAGGCGCTGCATCAGCCATGGAATCCACGCGAGGCCGGATTCGATCCAGATCACCTTGAGCCCGGGAAAGCGCTCGGGCAGGCCGTTGATCACCCAGTTCGCGCAGTGCATGGCGTTGTAGATCGTGAAGCCCATCGCGTGGGTGACGAGGAAGCGGTTGGTCGCCCCGAGAAGCGGGTCGTTCCAGTTGTAGGAGGCGTGGAAGGCGAGCGGCTTGCCCATCTCCTCCATCAGCCGGTAGGTCTTCATGTAGGCGTTGTCGTAGACCGGCTTGTAGCGCGTGGACACCACCGAGAAGCCCACCACGCCCGGCTTGTCGCCGAAATCCCGCACCATCTTGTAGCTGGCTTCGGGGTCGTTGAACGGCAGGTAGAGCATCGAGGTGATGCGCTCGTTCTGCGGCAGGATCTGCTCGACCAGCCAGCGATTGTAGGCCCGCGACATCGCGACCTCGATCTCGGGCTGGGGATGCAGGCCGAGCAGCAGCATCGGCGTCGGGAACATCGAGACATAGTCGACCCCCATCGCATCCATCCACTTGAGCGACAAATGGATGTCGCGGTGGGTCCCGTCCGCGGGGGTCTGCTCCAGCTTGCGCAGCGGGTAGCGCATCACCCTTCCGGAAATGTCCTGGTAGCCGACGACGCCCGGAATCAGGGGCGATTGCGCGCCGGTGCCGCTGCCCGAATAGACCAGCCCGGTCTGCTTGATCACCGGGTCCTCGATGTACTGGATGATGTCGCGCAGCGACTCGTTCTCGTAGTGGTGGCAGTCGACGTCGACGATCAGCACGTCCTCCAGCTTGCGCCGGTCGCGCTGCCGCGCGGCGTTGATGAGGAGCTTCTTGGTGTCGAACTCCTCGACGCTCATCTTGTGGATGTCGCTTGTCGGAATGTC
>JAJDVM010000002.1 GCA_022826125.1 Defluviicoccus sp. | reverse complement strand
GCCTGCAGCACGATGGGGACGGAGAGCGTGGTCAGCACGAACAGGCCGGTCAGGAGCTTGAGGTCGGAGGGTTTCAGGCCGAGCGCGAGCGCCACCGCCACCACCTGGAAATAGGCCAGCGATCCCACCACCGGCGCGGCGAGCTGGCGGGTCAGCGTGCTTCGCCCGACCAGCGTCTCGCCCAGGATGGTCGCCGCCAGGCCGACGATCAACACGCCCACCCCCATGTTGACATCGGCATAGGCCTGGTGCTGGGCCATCACCGCGCCGCCGAAGGCGCTGAACCCGCCGGCCATGGCGATCCCGGCGACGATGTACCAGTGCGTCGGGATGCCCTGCGCGCGGGACATCGCCTGGTTGGCGCCGACGCACCGGAGCGCCATGCCGAGCTCGGTGTTGAGGAACCAGTAGAAGACCGCGAGAAAGACCAGCACCAAAGCGAGGATCAGTGCGAATTGGGTCCACGGCTCGCCCCCGTCCGCGTCGAGCGCCAGGGTGAAGATCGAATCGTTGTCGAACAGCGCGGTGTTCGGCTTCCCCATCACCCGGATGTTGATGCTGAACAGCATGGTCAGCACGATGATCCCCGCCAGCAGCGAGGGCACCCGCAGGTAAAGGTGGATCAACGCGGTGGCGGCACCCACGACGAAGCCGAACAGGACTGCCGCCGACAGGCTGAGCACCGGATCGAATCCCGCCACCGTGAACGTCGCCGCGATCGCCGCGCCGAAGGGAAACGCGCCCTCGGACGTCAGGTCGGGCAGCCCCAGCATGCGGAAGGGGATCATCACGGCGAGCGCGGGAAAGGCGAAGATCGCGCCCTGGACGAGGCTCACGGTGAACAGGTTGAGATAGACGTCGACGAAGCCCATCGCGACGGTCAGCCCAGCAGCATCTTGTCGTCGGTGACGTGGAACCGCCCGACGAGGTCGTTCACGGTGAGCCCGGCCTTCTCCTCCGCCGCCGCGTCGAGGACGATGCCGCCCTCGTGCATCATGAACAGCCGGCTCCCGAAACGAAGCGCGTGCTGCATGTTGTGGGTGACCATGAGGGTGGTGATGGCGTCACCGGCCACTACCTCCGACGTCAGCCCGAGCACGAGCTCGGCCGCGCGCGGGTCGAGGGCGGAGGTGTGCTCGTCGAGCAACATCAGCCGCGGCGCGCGCAGGCCGGCCATGATCAGGGTCAGGGACTGGCGCTGGCCGCCCGAGAGGGACCGGACCTTCTCCGACAGGCGGTTTTCCAGGCCGAGCCCGAGGACCGAGATCCGCTCCCGGAAATACTCCCGGTTGCGCCGGTTCAGCCCGAGCCTGAAGGTCTTGCGCTTTCCGCGGCGCGCCGCGACGGCAAGGTTCTCCTCGATGCTCAGCTCGGGCGCGGTGCCCAGCATCGGGTCCTGGAACACGCGCGAGATCAGCCTCGCCCGCTTGTAGACCGGCTGGTTCCGCACGTCGCGCCCGTCGATCAGTATCTCCCCCGAATCGATCGGGACCTCGCCGGCGAGGGCGTTCAGGAGCGTGCTCTTACCGGCGCCGTTGCTGCCGATGACGACGGCGAACTCGCCGTCCTCCAGCGTGAAATCGACATCCCGCAGGGCGGTCTTCTCGTTCGGGGAGCCGGGCGAGAAAACCTTGCTCGCCTTGCCGACGCGGACCGACACCGTGCCCTACCGACGGCCGGTCACATCACGCATTTGCAGTCCTTGAAGGCGGCCGGGATGGACAGGCCGAGCGTGTCGAACCGCTTGGCGCTGAGCAGCACCCTGTGATCCGCGGGCCGCGGCCTGAAGATCGGCAGGTCGGACGGCTTGGCGCCCTTCAGGATCCTGGCGGCGAGCAGGCCGGCCTGGCGGCCGACATCGCGCCACGAGACCGAGACCGCCGCCAGGACGTGCCCGTCCTTTACGCCCGCCGGGCTCGCGTTGACGATCGGGATCCGGTTGCGCTTGGCCGACGCCGCCACCACCGCGAGCGAGGGTTGCAGCATGCTCGACGGGATGAGGTAGATGAAATCCACACCCTTCAGCGCCTCCACCCGGCTGGGTATGTCGTTCACCGTCTCCACGCTGATCGCCCTGAGCTCCACGCCGGCCCTCTTGGCCGCGGCTTCGGCGTACTTGACGTTCACCCGGTCGTTGGCGTCGCCCGGGTTGAACAGGAGCCCCATCGTCGAGACCTTGCCCAGGATCGCCTTCGACTTTCCGATCACGGTATCCATGTCCTGAAGGTTGGACGCGCCGACGAAACGGGCGCTCCCCTTGTCCCAGGACTTCACCAGCCCGGCATCCACCGGGTCGGTGACGGGGGCGAAGACAATCGGCAGGGACTTGTCGCGGATCACCCGCTTGGACGCCTGGGTGATCGGCGTCGTCACGGTCAGCAACAGGTCGGGATCGGACGCCTCCAGCGCGGTCAGCACCTGCGCCACCAGGGACGGATCGAAATTCGCGTCCTTGTAGACATAGTCGACCCCCTCCCCGTCCTTGAGGCCCTGGCTCGCCAGGCCCGCCTTGAAGCCGTCGATCACCAGCTTGAGGACGGAATGCGGACCGAGGCTCGCGATCGCCACCCTCTTGTTCGCGGCCTGGACCGGGGAGAGGGACAACGCCGATACTGCCAGGACCAGCGAGATGAGCAGGGAACTTCGCTTCTGGCGGATCATCCTTGCCTCCTGCGGTGGAGAATTCGACGGTCCGATGATATCGGATATCGCTAAACGAGTTCGAGAGCGTTTTCCCGCGCGCCGGTGGCGCGGAGGATCGAATACCAGATCGAGCCCAGCATCTCGGTGCCGGAGACGCCGACGGCGGGCTGGCGCTTCTCGGTCCTGAGCAGCCCGCCCTCGCGGTCCCAGGCCTCGATTTCGGCGACCGCGCAATCGAGCCCGGGATCGCAGACCAGCCGCGCCTCGCAATCGTCGAGCCCGGTCGAGACCAGCGCGCAGGTCACCATGGTGTTGACGTTGCGCGGGTAGAGCCGGGCGATGCCGCGCACCGGGCCTTCGTAGATCGCGGTCGCCCGGTCGATGCCGGCGGGGTCGAGACCGCTGTCCGAGAAATCGATATTGTCCGGGTGTTTCCGGAAGGTGATGCGGACGCGGCTCCAGCTTCCCCGCCGCATCAGCAGCTCGTCGCCGCCCAGCAGCGCGCCGGCGGGCAGGAACAGGCCGGTTCCGTTCTCTTTCGCCGAGGCCTCCAGCGCGGCCCGCAGCGCGTCGTCGGCGAGCGCCGTGACCGAGAGCGGCATGTAGCTCGCGAAGCGCAGGAAGTCCGCGCCGAAGCGCTCGGAGATGCCGGGATGGGCGCATTCGACGATCAGGTCGGGGCGGCGCCCGGCGGCCGTTCCGAGATCGTCCAGGCGCAGCGCCGGGTCGAGCGCGGCGAGCGCGTCCGGGCTCCGGTTGTGGACGAAGGCGGTCTCGAAGCGCCCGCCGCTCGCCCCGATGCGCTCCACGATGGAGCGCCCGATATAGCCGTAGCCGATCACCCCGATGCGCGTCGCGCTCATGTCACCGCTTCCCTCGCGTCGGTCCTGAAGTCCAGCCACGCGCCGCCCGACATCGCGGCGTCGATGGCGTCCACGGCGTCCCACACGTCGACATAACGCATGTAGAGCGGCGTGATGCCGAACCTGAGGATGTCGGGGTCGCGGAAGTCGGGGATCAGGCCGCCGGCGATCAGCGCCCTGGCGATCGCGTAGGCGTCCGGGTGGCGGAACGAGACCTGGCTGCCGCGCCCGGCGGGGTCCCTCGGGCTCGCCAGCTCGAGCCCGTGTCTCGCCAACCTCTCGTCGGCGAGCTCGATGAAGAGACCGGAGAGCCGGCGCGACTTGGCCGCGAGCTCTTCCATGTCGACGCCGTCGAAGCAGGCCACGCCGTCGAGCACCGCGCGGAGCGAGAGCACCGGCGGCGAGCCGGCGAGGAGCTTGTTTATCGAGTCCGCCGCGCGGTAGCGGTCCTCGAAGCGGAACTGGTCGGCATGGCCGAACCAGCCCGTCACGACCGGCTCGAAGGAGCCGATGGCGTCGCCGGAAACGTAGACGAAGGCCGGCGCGCCCGGGCCGCCGTTGAGGAACTTGTAGGTGCAGCCGACCGCGTAATCGACCTTGCAGCGGTTGAGCTCGACCGGCACCGCGCCGGCCGAATGGCAGAGATCCCAGACGATCGGCGCGCCAAGCGCCCGGCACCGTGCGGTGAGCCGTTCCATGTCGCGCAGCGCGCCGGTGCGGTAATCGACGTGGCTCGCGAGGACCAGCGCGGTGTCACCGTCGATCGCCTCGGCGATGCCGCCGGGTTCCGCCAACGCCAGCTCGCAGTCGGCGCCCAGCAGGTCGACGACGCCCTGGAGGATGTAGACGTCGGTCGGGAAATCGCCGCGTTCGGCCACCGCCTTGCGCCGCCCGCCGCGCCGGCGCAGCAGCGACGCCGCCAGCTTGAAGATGTTGACCGAGGTGGAATCGGCGACCGCCACCTCGCCTTCCGACGCGCCGATCAGCGGCGCGATGGCGTCGCCCGCCCGACGCGAGAGATGGAACCAGCCGGCGTCGAGCCAGCTCCGGATCAGCCCCTTGCCCCATTCGTCGCCGACCGCGGCGCCGATCGACGCGGCGGTCGTCCGCGGCAGCGCGCCGAGCGAGTTGCCGTCGAAATAGAGCACGCCTTCGGGCAGGGAGAACCGCTCCCGGCATCCTGCCAGCCGGCATTCCACGTCCAGAAGCTCGCAGTCGATACGGTTCATCGAGCCCTCGCGCCGCGAGCTTACAGCATTTTCCGACCCGACCGGATCGCGACGGTTCGCACCCCGGGTCCCCGCCCTCCCCCAACCCCTCCCGCAAGCGGGAGGGGAGAAGAGGCCCCCTCGAGAGGGTCGGGGTGAGGGGCAACGGGGCGTCCCTCACCCCGCCGCCCTGGCCAGCGCCACCACGTTGCGGATCAGGGCGAGGCCCCTGCCCGCTTCGAGGCCGAGGATCGATTCGGGGTGGAACTGCACCGCCCAGACCGGCAGCGTGCGGTGGCGCAACGCCATCGTCACCCCGTCCGCCGTCCAGGCGAGGATCTCCAGCGCGTCGGGCGCCTCGTCGCGGCGGACATGGATCGAATGGTAGCGGCCGACCGAATAGCGCCGGGGCAGGCCCTCGAACAGCGCCCCGCCCGCCGCCTCGATCTCCGACGGCTTGCCGTGCACCGGGGTGTCGAGGATGCGGAGCCTGGCCCCGAAATGCTCGGCGATGCCCTGCAGGCCGAGGCAGACGCCGAACACCGGAATGCCGCGCGCGACGCAGGCGCCGACCGTCTCGGCCACCCCGAAATCCCGGGGCTCGCCGGGCCCGGGCGACAGCACCGCCAGCCCCGGCCGGCGCTCGTCCAGCACGTCGTGGGCGAAGCCGAAGCGCAGCGTCTCGACCTCGGCGCCGGTCTGGCGGAAATAGTCGGCGAGCGTGTGGACGAAGGAGTCCTCGTGGTCGACCAGCAGCACGTCGAGCCCTCGCCCCTCCTCGCCGCCGGCGTCCCCGGCCGGAACGGCGGGCGCGTCGCCCGCGATCGCATCGAGAAAGGCGGACGCCTTGACGCCGATCTCGTCCTCCTCCTCGGCGGGATCGGACTCGTGGAGCAGCGTCGCGCCGGCCCTCACCGAGGCGACGCCGTCGCGGAACTGGATCGTCCGGAGCGTCAGCCCGGTGTTCATGTTGCCGTTGGCGAACGTCGCCCCCACCGCGCCGCCGTACCAGCGCCTGGGCGAGCGTTCGTGGTCCTCGATGAACTGCATCGCCCATTTCTTCGGCGCGCCGGTCACGGTGACCGCCCAGGTGTGGGAGAGGAACGCGTCCAGCGCGTCGAACCCGGCCCTCAGCGTGCCCTCGACATGGTCGACGGTGTGAATCAGCCGGGAGTACATCTCGATATGGCGCCGCCCGATCACCCTGACCGAGCCCGGCTCGCAGATGCGCGACTTGTCGTTGCGGTCGACGTCGGTGCACATGGTGAGCTCGGACTCGTCCTTCTCCGAGTTCAGCAGCGCGCGGATCTGTCCGGCGTCCGCGATCGGGTCCGCGCCGCGCCGGATGGTGCCCGAGATCGGGCAGGTCTCGACCCGCCGCCCCTCGACGCGGACGAACATCTCGGGCGAGGCGCCGACGAGGTATTCCTGCCGGCCCAGATTGATGAAGAAGCCGTAGGGCGCCGGGTTCGCCCGCATCAGCCGCCGGAAGACGACCGACGGCGGCTCGGCGACCGGACGCCGGGTGTCGACGCCGGGCACGGTCTCGAACAGATCGCCCGCGCGGAAGCGCTCCTTCGCCTTGCGCACGGTCTCCGCGTAGTCGCCCGGGGCGTGGTCGCAGCCGCCCTCACCGGGGGGCGCGAAGCGGAACGGCTCGTCGGGCCCCCCGCGCGCCATCCCCTCGGTCGTCTCGCCGTCGATCTCGAACTCCCAGGACCGCCAGGTCGCCTCGCCCCGCTGGTGGTCGACCGCGAGCAGCCGGTCGGGGAGGTAGAGCACGAGGTCGCGCTGCCCGTCGTCGCGGTTGCTCTTGCGCTCCAGCGGCTCGAACTGGAAGGCGAGGTTGTAGCCGAACGCGCCGTAGAGGCCGAGGAAACGCTCGCGCTCGGGCGCGCGCAAGAAGGCGAGGATGGCGCGCACCAGCGAGAACACCGAGGGCTGGCGGCTCCGCTTCTCCTCGGGGAAGCGCCCCGCCGGCTCGCGGATCTCGACGTCGAACCCGTCCTCGTCGATGGCATAATCCTCGACGAAATCCCATTCGGGCAGGCGCCTCGCGAGCGCCCCGGCCAGGACACGGCCGCGCTCGCAAAGCGCCGCGACCCGCGCCGAGCGCCCCGCCGCCGAGAGTTCGAGCGGCGGATCGACGAAGCCCATGTCCCATCGCGTATAGCGCCCGGGATACTCGAAATCCGACGACAGCAGCACGCCGCGCCTTCCGTCGAGCTTGTCGACCAGGATCAACCGGGCGTTCTCGTAGGTCTCGGGCGCGGTTCGGCAGCGCACCAGCACGCCGCCCGGCGTGGTGAAGCTGTCGCTATCCACGGGCTTCGACATGACGACCCTCCTTCGCCGGGGGCGCCGGGCCGCCATGTCGTTTCCGGAAAAGAAAATAGCCGCCGGGTCCCCGGCAGCCACACAAGTCACGCGAAATGTGCCGGCCGCCGATTCAGGCGCGCCGCCACCGGTTCATGGAAATCGAAACCGTCTTCCGCATGACGGAGCCAACGATACGCACGGAGCGCGCGCGGTCAATGGGGGCCGGCGGCGATCCTTCGGGGGAACGGCCCCCGCCGGGGCCTGCTCGCTTCAGCATTCGCCGGCGATGTGCACCAGCTTCGTCTTCATGGTCGATCTCGGGATGGTACCGGGCGGGACCGGCTCGACGCGGGCGGTGAAGATCAGCTTGTCGCGGAGGGTCCCTTCCAGGGCGCGCGCGAGTCCCTCCGGGTCGCCGGCCCCTTCCCCGTGCTCGACCTCGATACGGAGCGGCGGATCCACCGCGGGGCCCGGCCTCGGCAGCACGATCCTGAGCGCGCCGGTGGTGTCGGGGCGGAACCCGGTCACGATGTCCTGGATCGCCGACGGCCAGACGTTCACGCCGCGCAGGATCAGGAGGTCGTCGGTGCGCCCGACCACCCGGATACGCGGGCCGGTCCGCCCGTTGTCGCAGGGCGCGTTCCTGACGACGACCCGGTCGCCGCTGCGGAACCGCAAGAGCGGCGCGGCCTCGCGGTCGATATGGGTGAACACCATCTCACCCTCGATTTCGTCGGCGTCGATCGGCAGAACGTCCCCCGTGTCGGGATCGACGATCTCCATGATCGCCATGTCGGGCGTCAGGAAGTGGCAACCGTCCCGCAGGTCGCTCTCGGCCGCGTAGACCGGGACCACGTCGCCGTTGCCGACGGATTCGGTCACCGTCGCCTGCCAGGTCTCCTCGATATGGCGGCGGATCTCGGGCACGCCGCCGCCCGGCTCGGCGCCGACCGTGAGGCGCTTCACCGGCAGGTCGGCCACGTCGATGCCGCGCTCCCGCGCCGTCTCGGCGAGGTAGAGCGCGTAGGACGGGGTGCAGGCGAGCACGTCGGCGCCCAGCAGCGCGATCGAATCGAGCAGGCGGTCGGAGGCTCCCGCGCCTATGGGGAGAAACGTCGCGCCCAGGCTCTCGATCCCCTGCGCGAGTGGAATCCCGCCGACGAAGAACCCGATGCTGAAGCCCATCGCGACGGTGGATTCGGCCCGCACGCCCTGGCACCAGAAGACGCGCCGGATCGCCTCGCGCCAGAGCGCGGAATCGTGCGCCGTCACCGGGATGTAGGACGGCACGCCGGTGGTGCCGGACGACGCGTGGACCCGAACGATCCGCTCCCGGTCGACGGCGGCGTGATTGCCGAACGGGGGATGGAGACGCTGGCTGTCGCGCAGCTCCTGCTTGGTGGTGAAGGAAAGGCCCGCGAGATCGTCGACGCTCCTTATGTCCTCGAACGCGGCCCCCGCCTCCGCCAGCTTCGCCGCGGCGAAGGGAGAGTGCGCCTTCAGATAGGCCATCTGGACGCGTAGCTTTCCGTCCTGGAGCGCCCGCACCTCCTCCGGGCTCGCGGTCTCGACCGCGCTCAACGCGATGTCGCTCATCGGACGGGTTTCCTCCGCCTGCGGCCCGTATTGCGCACGGATGCGCGCTTTCGGTGCTAAGTAATTGCCACGGGGCGGGGAATTCAAGCCGGTTCCTTACCCAACGCCGGATCGGAGGGCCGGAGAGCGGGAATCTTCCATCGGTGACGGACCTGACCTACGATCGGTCGCGAACGGACAGCTGTCCGGGAAACGCTGGAGCGGCCAAGGTGGGGAGGAAGCCATGCTGCGTCGTTTGATCGATGGAGCGGTGTTGATCGCTCTGGCCTGGTTTCTGCTGGTGCGGCTCGATGCCGGTGAGACGGTGCTCGGGCTGGCCATCGCGGCGGTCATTGTCTTCACTGCTTGGCGCATTCATCGGCTCTGGCGCAAGTACCGGCGGCTGCTTCGGGAGCTGGCGGAGGCGGAAGCGGCGAAACTGTCCGACGATCCGAAGGAGGTCGAACGCGCCGAACGGCTCTTGCGCGAGCGCCGCATGATGCACGCCGCCGGCATGACCCTGATGAGTGGCTTTTTCCTGGGGGGCGCGGCAAGCGATTATGCGCCGATGGACCATGGCGTGGGTCACGACGGGATCGGCGGCGACATGGGCGGCGGATTCGGAGGCGGCGATATGGGTGGCGGATTCGGAGGCGGCGAGGGCTGACCGGAGACCCACGCCGCGCCGACGGTGTCCCGCCGTTTGCCGTGGCCGGATGAAGGAGCTTTGCGCCGGCGCCGCAGTGCCGATCTTCGCCGGCCGGGCCCGCGATGCTCGCGCCGTTCGACTACGTGCCGGTCTCGCGGGTGCTGCCCGGCACCGATTTCCCGTCCGGAAGCACGGCCGGAACCGTCGAGCGTTTCGTCAGCTCTGGTCCCACTCCACCGGCGCGGCGCCCGGCGTCTCGGGTTCGTAGTACCATTTGAGCCCGAGCGGCTCCTCGCTGAGCACGTTCGTCTTGAAGCTTCTCCAGGCCTGGATCTCGAAATAGTCGAGCGGACCGCCGAGGGCGCGCAGCCGGTGCGGCACGCCGGGGGGAAAGTAAACCAGGGTGCCGGGTTCGAGCTCCTGCGAGGTATCCCCGACCTCGACCGCGCCGCGGCCCTTGAACGTCATGTAGCAATGGTCGGCGCCGTCCGGGTTGGCGTCGGTGCCCACATGCGCGTGATAGGGCGATGAGCCGCCCTCGCGATAGTGCATTTCGCCGGCCTGGATCGCATTGGTCGGCGTGAGTCTGCTGCCGTCGGGAAGCCTGACGGTGGACTCGGCGCAGAAGCGGCGAACGCGGCCGCCGCTCGCGTCGCTGAGCGCGCGAAGCGTCCGCCGATTGAAGAAATATCCCGGCCCCCCGGTCAACTCTCCCTCGACCGCGGCGGGAGGCCTGGGCGTCACCATGTGGAGGAGCTCCATATCCGACCCGGACGCCTCGAACCGCGCCGATTCGCCCGGGGCGAGCAGCACCCCGGCGCCTTCCTCGGCCGCGTGCGACTCGCCGTCGAAGCCGATGACGCCGTCCTTCGGCGTCGTCATGACGTAAACCAGGTGATAGTCGCCGTTCGCGCGGGGCTCGAACCGGCGACCTTCCAGCACGGTTCGGCGGTAGACGGTCAGCGTATTGGAACCGCACAGGCTCTGGCCGCAGATCGTTCTTTCGAGTCCGGATTCGACCGTTCTGGCCTCGACCGCGTTCGAATCGACGATCGAAACGTCATCAATTGTCGCCATGGGTCTTCGCTCCTTCTGGTATCGCTTCAGTTCACGGCACGGCGGAGAAGGTGTCCGGGCATGGGATCGTCCGGGCCCAGCAGGGTCTCGTTATCGCGGCGCAGGACGGTTCCGTTGACCACCACGGCGCGGACGCCGGTCGGAGTCGAGATCAGCCGGTCGGCGCCGGCCGGGAGGTCGTGGACCCGTTCCAGCGGCCCCGGTCCGACGGTCTCCGGATCGAACGCCACCACGTCGCCGGCCCAGCCGGGAGCCAGCCGTCCCCGTCCGGCGAGACCGAAGATCGCGGCCGGACGCGCGCACAGATGGTCTATCGCCTGTTCCAGCGTGAGAGCGCCCTTGTCCCGCACCCACCGCCCGAGGAGGTGGGTCGAGAAGCAGGCGTCGCAGAGCTGGCTCGCGTGCGCGCCGGCATCCGAGAGTCCGAGCACGGTGAACGGCTCGGTCAGCAGCCCGGCGATCGCGCGCTCGTTGGTGTTCGCGAGCGGGATGCGGAACCGGGTCTCCAGGTCGGAGGAGACCGCGAGGTCGAAAGTCAGGTCGAGCGGGTCGACGCCCTGCTCGGCGGCGATTTCGGGAACCAGACGTCCCTCGAGCTCCGGCCGTTCGGCGCAGGCCGAGACCTCCAGGGCCTCGAGCGCCATGACCAGCGCCCAGGTCTGCGGCTCGGCCGCCGCGCCCTCGCTGAGCTCGCGCTTGACCGACGCGCGGAACGCCGGGTCGGCGAGAATTCGCCGCTTGCCTTCCGCGTCCGCGACGGTCGCGGGATTGAACGAGTCGAGCCGATCGAACGGGAACGGCGCGGAAAACTGGAACTCCATCATCAACGGCCGGCACGAGACCTGGGGATGGATGGGCAGCCGGTCCGCGTGCTGCCGCGCCGCCTGGTCGCGATGGTTCTCATGCAGCGAGTCGTCGCCGATGCGGGTCAGAAGGGCGGTCCAGGTGACGGTGCCGGCCGCGCGGGCGAGCTTCTCGAACGCCGCGAAGTCGGGCTCGATCCCGTTGGTGAGCTGCACCACGCCGCCGCCGTTCCGGCCGACCGCCTCGGCCAGCGGGATCGTCTCCGACGCCATGTCCGCGAGACGACTCGGCACCGGCTTGCCGGCGAAGCCGACATGCAGCCGCGAGGTGGAGCTGGAGAAGCCGAGCGCCCCAGCGGCGATCGCCTCGCCGACGATCCGGGCCATGGCCTCGACCTCGTCGGGACGGGCGGGACGCTCGGTCGAATCGAGCCCCATCACGTCGAGCCGCACCGCGGAATGGCCCACCATCGCGCCGACATTGACCGCGGTGCCGCGCGTCTCTATGGCACCGAGATACTCCGCGAAGCTCTCGAACGGCCACCCGTCGAGTCCTTCCTCGAGCGCCGCGAGGCTCATGCCTTCGACGTTCTCCAGCGTCTGCATCAGCAGGAGGCGGTTCTCGGGCTTCGCCGGCGCCACGCCGAAGCCGCAATTTCCCATCACCACGCTCGTCACGCCGTGCCACGGCGAGATGGTGAGCATCGGATCCCACATCACCTGCGCGTCGTAGTGGGAATGGATGTCGATGAAGCCGGGCGCGACCACGCACCCCTCCGCGTCGACGGTCCGCGCGGCGGACCCCGATACCTCGCCGACCGCCGCGATACGGCCGTCGCGGAGCGCCACGTCGCCGCGGAAGCGCTCGGCGCCGCTACCGTCGATGACCATGCCGCCGACGATCTTGAGATCGTAGTCCATGGCGTTTCCCCGTTCCGCGGACCGCCCGCGATCCGTCCGACCCGACCCATTGTCGCCGGTTGCGCGATTCCGCGTCAAACTTCCTCGCCTCGCAGCCGGGAGGTCCTCCTCACCCTGACCCTCTCCCCGCCGGGGAGAGGGGACTCACCCTCCTCCTCCCTGCCTTCTCCCCTCCCGCTTGCGGGAGGGGCCGGGGGAGGGTGGTTACACGATCTCAGGCATACGGTGGCGAGCCAGGCTGTGGCCCGGGGTATCGCCCTGCCGACGGTGGCGAGGATGCTGGGCCATTCGGATCCGAAGATGACCCTGCGCTACACCCATGTCGCCGACCGCGACGTGGCAGCCGCCGCGGAGCGGATCGGAAAGGTCATCCAGGCCGCAATGGCAAGTCGCCGAATGCCGAGCGGTGACTAACCCGAGATTACGAGTCAGGATTTTCCCGGAGACTCCGGGGGGCGGAGTTCATCGATTTTCACTCGATACCAACCCGGCACAAGACGGTGCGGTAGGGCCCGATGCTCCTCGACCACGGGCCTGCCCACCGAGCATGCTTCGCCACCGGCACCGGACATGCCAAGCTTGTGCCGTCCGTCAACTGCAGAAGGGCCAGACCTGGTACCACGAATCGCAGCGGAAGCGCTTTTCGCAGCGGGCCAGCTGAGAGGCGTAGCCGCGGGCGGTATCCCGCACCCGCGCCGCGGTGCGGCGCACCCCGGGCTTCTTCTTCCAGCTGCCGCGGCTGTAGCCGCCCCGCCCCTCGTGATAGGCGAGGTAGAGCCGGTATGCGTCGTTGCGGGGAATGCCCAGCTGGCGCCAGGTCTTGTGGTTGTACCAGCCGATGAAGTCGAGCGCGTCCTCCATGTCGGAGCGGCTGCGGAACAGCCGGCCGCGTTCAGCCTGGTATTCTCCCCATACCGGATCCTGGGCCTGGGCGTAGCCCTTGGCCGAGGATACGCGCCCCCATGGGATGAACAGCAACCACTTTCGGGGCGGACGCGCATCGGACCGGTAGCTCGATTCGTGCTTCACGAAGGCCATCTGGATGTGCACCGGCGTGCCCCATTTCTTCGCCGAGCTCCGGGCGTAGTCGTACCAGTCGGGATGC
>JAJDVM010000238.1 GCA_022826125.1 Defluviicoccus sp. | reverse complement strand
GGACGAAAGACTCGACCGGATGGACGCCAAGCTCAACCGGATGGAAGGCAAGCTGGACACGCTGATCACGGGGTTGGCCGCGCCCGCGGCGAAGTAGCACTACAGCCTTTCCGGCGGGGCGGCGCGGATGACGTAGTAGGTCGCGCCGCAGATGACCGCGGCACCGAGCCAGATCCACGCCCCCGGCGCCTCGCCGAACAGGAAGTAGCCTGCCACCGCGGCGAAGGGGAGCTGCAGGTAATAGGCGGGCATGGCGATCGCGGTCGGCGCCATCGAAAGCGAGCGCGTGATGCCCTGCTGGGCGATGGCGGCGAACGCGCCGGTCGCGGCGAGCCACGGCACGTCGGTCCAGGCCGGGGTCTGCCAGACGAGAATCGTCGGGACCAGCGCGTAGAGGCACATCAGCCCGTACATGTAGAAGACGATCGCGTTCGGGTTCTCGGCGCCGGCGAGAAACCGCGTCGCCGTGTTGACCGCGCCGAAGGCGAGCGCGACGAAGAGCATGATCAGCGCCGGCCAGGAAGCGGCCTCGAACCCGGGCCGGATGACGATCAGCGCGCCGGCGAACCCGACCAGGATCGCGACCCATCGCCCGAATCCGACCCTTTCCTTCAGGAAGACGGCGGCGAGCAGCACGGTGAACAGGACCGAGAGGAAGAGAAGCGCGGTGATGTCGGCGGCGGGGGTGAAGCGCGCGGCGTAGAACAGGGCGGTCATGCCGGCGAAGGCGGCGAGCCCCCGGACCAGATGCATGGCGAGGTTCGCTGTGCGCAGCCCGCCCGGTCCCCGCGCGATCAGCCAGGGGAGCAGGCAGATCACCGCGCCGCCGGTCTGGAAAAAGGTGATCTCGATCGACGGCAGGTGGCTCACCCGCCGCCCCGCGACGATCATCATCGCGAAGAAGAACGCGGCGAGCGTCATCCATGCGACGCCGCGGAGGTGGCCAGGCGAACGATCCTCCATCGTCATTTCGACCGGAGCGCCGCCAGGCGCGGAGCGGAGAAATCTGCCAGCCTCAATGTCCCGGTTTCGTGCGTGACAGATATCTCCGCTACGCCGCCCCTTCGGGACGGCTCCGGTCGATATGACGGCTGGGGCACGGGCCGAAGGAGGGAGGCGCTGTCACCTCAACCGGCTAACCCGCCAGCGTGTTGCTCAGCCGGCCGATTCCCTCGACCTCGACCTCGATCCTGTCGCCTGGCTTCATGAACAGCTTGGGGTCGCGGCCGAAGCCGACCCCGGCGGGCGAGCCGGTGGTGAACAGGTCGCCGGGCTCGAAGCGGTACCACCGGGAGAAATAGGAGAGAATCTCGGCCACGCCGAAGATCAGGTCGTCGGTCTTCGTCGACTGCACGACCTCGCCGTTGAGCGTGGTGGTGAGCTGCAAATCGTGCGGGTCGGCGATCTCGTCGGCGGTCACCATCACCGGGCCGCAGGGCGTGAAGCCAGGGAGCTGCTTGCCCATGATGTTGCGCTCCCACGCCTGGATGATGCCGAACTTGGCCTCGGCGGCGAAGACCTCGCCCACCCAGTCGCGCGCCGATACGTCGTTGCAGATCGTGTAGCCGCCGATATGGGACATCGCGTCCTCGACCGGGACGTTGTGACAACGCCGCCCGACGACGAAGGTGAACTCGCCCTCGAAGTCGATCATGTCGGGGCATTGCGGCGGCACCGGGATCGGCTTGCCGGAGCCGTTGAGCGAAGACGCCGCCTTGACGAAGGCCGTCGGGTTGGGCGGCGTCGGCGTGCCGGACATCTCTTCGAGGTGGCGGCGGTAGTTGAGGCCCTCCGACAGGATCAGGTTGGGATCGGGGATCGGCGGCAGGAGCGGCGCATCGGCGAAGGGTCTCAGCGCGCCGGTCTCGCGCAGGCGGTCGCGGTTCGCATCCGCCGCGTCGACGGTCCGCCGTACCGCGTCCAGCCCGTCGTCGCCGGCGGCGAGGATGCCGCGCACGCTGCCGGGCACCAGGCGGGCCGCGGGAACCGTATCGGCGGCGAGCGTAAGGTCGAGCGCCGTGTCCCCGTCGATCAGCACGGCGGGGCGGCCGAGACCTCCGGTATCCAATGTCGCCAGTTTCATGCCCGTTCTCCCCATGCGGCTTTGCGCGGCCTTCGCACGGGCGGCATTCTACCGCCGCGGGCCGGCAACGGGCCAACAGGGCAACGCTGCGGGGAACCGGGGAAGCAGGGCATGAAGTACGGCGTCGGTCAGCCGGTTCCGCGCAGCGAGGACCGGCGGTTCCTCACCGGGCGGGGCCGCTATGTCGACGACCTCGCGCTGCCGCGCATGGCGCATGGCGTGGTCCTGCGCTCGCCATACGCCCACGCGCGGATCGCGGGGATCGACGCTTCCGTCGCTCGTGCGGCGCCCGGGGCCCTCGCCGTGCTGACGGGCGAGGACTACCGGGCGGACGGTCTGGGCTCGATACCGTGCCTCTCGATCGGCGACGGGACCGCGACCGGCCCCGCGCAGCTCGCGCCCACCCCCGCCCTCGCGCTCGACGCCGCACGCCATGTCGGAGCCCCGGTGGCTTTCGTCGTCGGGGAGACGCGCGACCGGGCGCTCGACGCGGCCGAGTTGGTGTCGGTCGACTACGAGGAACTCCGGGCGGCGGTCGACGCCGCCAAGGCCGCCGGATCCGCCGCGGTCTGGCCGGAGTCCCCGGACAACCGGTGCTTCGCGGTCGAGATGGGCGACCGCGAGGCCGTGGAGGCCGCCTTCGCGGCCGCGCATCGCGTCGCTCGGATCGCCCTCTACAACAACCGGATCGCCGCGGTGTCGATGGAGCCGCGCGGCGCGGTCGGGGAATACGACGCGGCCGACGACCGCTACCGGCTCCATCTGAGCTGCCAGAATCCCCATCGGGTCCGCCAGCTGCTCGCCCAGGGCATGTTCCGCATCCCCGAATCCCGCCTCTCGGTGGTCGCGCGGGACGTGGGCGGCGGGTTCGGAATGAAGGGCGGGGTGTTTCCGGAGGACGCGCTCGTGCTCTGGGCCGCGCGGCGGCTCGACCGGCCGGTCAAGTGGATCGCCGCGCGCAGCGAGGGGATGGCGTCGGACACCCACGCGCGCGACCAGCGGGCAACGGCAGAGATGGCGCTGGACGGGGACGGCCGCATCCTCGGGCTCCGGGTGGACGCCGACTACAATCTCGGCGCCCATCTCGCGGCGGGGGCCGGGGTCTCGCCGGTCCATTCGACGACGCTCTATTCCGGCGTCTACGCGATTCCGGCGATCCACGCGACGACGCGCGCGGCCTATACCAACACCGCCTGGACCTCGCCCTATCGCGGCGCTGGACGGCCCGAGGCGACCTATCTGCTGGAACGGCTGATCGAGGAGGCGGCGCGCGAGACCGGGATCGACGCGACCGAATTGCGGCGGCGGAACCTGATCGCGCCGGGCGCGATGCCGTACCGGACGCCGCTCGGCCTCGAATACGATACGGGCGAGTTCGAGGCGGTCATGGACGCGGCGCTGGTGCTCGCGGACTGGGACGGCTTCGCCGGGCGCCGCGCGGAGACCGAGGCGCGCGGGCGGCTGCGCGGGCGGGGCATCGCCTGCTACCTCGAATCGGCGGCGCTCTCGAACGAGCGGATGGAGATCCGCTTCGATGCGAGCGGGTCGGTCACCGTGGTCGCCGGCACGTTCAGCCACGGCCAGGGGCACGAGACCGTCTACGCCCAGATGGTTTCCGACTGGCTCGGGGTCGACTTCGCCAGCGTCCGTCTGGTCCAGGGGAACACCGACGCGGTGTCGATCGGGCGCGGCACCTTCGGGTCGCGCTCGATGACTGTCGGCGGATCGGCGCTCCGGATCGCCGCGGACAAGGTCGTCGAACGGGGCCGGGAGATCGCCGCTTACCTGCTGGAGGCGGCGAGGGACGATATCGCGTTCGACGCCGGCGCGTTCGCGGTCGCCGGGACCGACCGCTCGGTCGGCATCGTCGACGTGGCGAAAGCGGCGTACGCCCCGTTCGGCTTCCCGGCGGAGCTCGGGCTCGGGCTGGAAGGCGTCGGCGACTACGCGGCGGGACGGGGGAACTTTCCCAACGGCTGCCAGATCGCCGAGGTCGAGGTCGATCCGGAGACCGGCGCGGTGGACCTGGTCCGGCTCTCCGCGGTCGACGATGTGGGCCGGGCGCTCAACCCGCTGCTGCTGGACGGGCAAATCCACGGCGGCATCGCGCAAGGCGCGGGCCAGGCGCTGATGGAGGACGTGGTCTACGACCGCGACACCGGGCAGCTGCTGACCGGCTCGCTGATGGACTACGCCATACCGCGCGCGGACGAGTTGCCCTCCTTCGCGCTGGCGATGCACGACGTGCCGACCTCGACCAACCCGCTCGGCGTCAAGGGGGCGGGCGAGTCGGGCACGGTGGGCGCCGCGCCGGCCATCGTCCACGCGATCCTGGATGCGCTTTCCCCGTTCGGCGCGACCGATATCGCCATACCGGCGACGCCGGAACGGATCTGGCGGGCGATCCGGGGTCTTGCCAATGCGTGACCCCCGAACGATATGGAGACGAACGACGGAGGATCGAAGCCGATGCACATAACCCGCCTGTCAGCCGTTCTCGCCCTCGGCGCGCTCGTCCTCGGTGCGCACACCGCCCGCGCCGAAAGCCCGACGGTGGTCGAGCTGTTCACCTCGCAGGGCTGCTATTCCTGTCCGCCCGCCGAGCGTTTCCTCGGCGAGCTCGCCGGCCGCGAGGGAGTCCTCGCGCTCGAATTCCACGTCGATTACTGGGACAATCTGGTCTATGGATCGGCGGGCCGCTGGAAGGACCCCTTCTCAAGCCCCGCCTTTACCGCGCGCCAGCAGAATTACAACGTCTCGATCCGCAGGCGCTCGGGGGTGTACACGCCGCAGATGGTGGTCGACGGCAAATTCGAGGTGGTGGGCAGCCGGGAGGGCGCGGTGGAGAGCGTCATCGAGGATGTCCGGGCCCGTGCCGGCAAGCGCGTCAAGGTGGCCGCGGTCCCCACGGGGCAGGGCCTGAAGGTCTCGCTAAAGGACGGTCCCGACAGCAGGGGCGGGGTCTGGCTGGTCTCCTTCCTCAGGCAGGCGACCACCCGCGTGCTGCGCGGCGAGAACCACGGCAAGGTGCTGATCAACCACAACATCGTCACCGGCATGCGCCGGATCGGCGACTGGACGGGGAAGGACACGACCATCGACCTCGCGTCGGTACGGCACGACAAGGAGACCGGCTGCGCGGTCCTCGTCCAGGCCGGCAAGGCGGGGCCGATCCTGGGCGCCGCGCGCTGCCGGGCGGCGACCTCGTGAGCGGGACCTACGCCGACGCGGACGGCGTCCGGCTCTACTGCGAGGACACCGGCGCGGGCTACCCGATCGTGTTCGTCCACGAGTTCGCGGGCGACACGGCGAGCTGGGAGCCGCAGGTCCGTTACTTCAGCCGGCGCTATCGCTGCATAACCTACAACGCGCGCGGCTACCCGCCGTCGGACGTGCCGGAGGATCCGGACGCCTACGGCCAGGCGAGGGCGGCCGACGACGTCGCCGCGGTGCTGGACAATTTCGGGATCGGACGCGCCCACATCGTCGGGCTCTCGATGGGAGGCTTCGCGACGGTCCATTTCGGGCTCCGCCACGCGGCCCGCGCCCGGTCGCTGGTGGTGGCGGGCTGCGGCTACGGCGCCCCGCCGGCGACCCACGCCGAATTCGCCGCCAGCGCGCGGGCCAACGCCGACCGGATCGAGGAGATCGGGATGGAGGCCTTCGCCCCGGACTACAGCGAGGCCGAGGCGCGGCTGACGCTGAAGCGCAAGGACCCGCGCGGATTCGACGACTATCTCGCGCAGTTCGCCGCCCACTCGACGCTCGGCTCGGCGATGCACATGCGCCACGTGCAGGGCGGCCGCCCCTCGCTCTGGGATTTCGCGGAGCCGCTCGCGGAGCTCCCCATGCCGGTGCTGGTCGTCACCGGCGATACCGACGGGGACTGCCTGGAGACCGGCATCTTCCTCAAGCGCACCGTCCCCGATTGCAGCCTCTGGATCGCGCCCGACACCGGCCACGCGGTCAACCTCGAGGAGCCCGACGCCTTCAACCGCGAACTCGCGACCTTCTTCGCGGCGGCGGAGGGGCGGAGCGGGCCCTAGATGTACCCCAGGAAATAGAGCGCGCCGGGCAGGCAGATCGCCATCAGGACGCACCACCAGACGATCGCGGTTCTGAGCGGGATCGGCCGGCCGACTTTTCCGTCGGGGCGCGCGAGGTGCATCCGGACCGCCTGCCTGATCCGCCAGGTGTCGGTCATCGGCGTTCTCCCTCGCAGCGCGCGCGGATCATTGCACCCGCTTCGCCCTGGCGCGGCCGGCGTCGGTCGCCGGGTCCAGGAAGATGTCGTCGACCGCGAGCCGCTTTCGGATCAGCCCGCAATCGTGGGAATAGAAGATGGCGGTCTCGAGGTTGTGGCGGTTGGCCTCGCCCAGCCCGTACTGCCACGGGTCCTCGCCGCCGAAGAACGCGATCTCCTCGTCGCGGTAGGTGTTGTACCAGGCGAGCGGCACGATCCGGGGGTTGCGCAGCCTCGCGTATGAGGCGGCCTTCGACGCCTCGAAGGCGTTTATCAGGTTCCGGGCGAGCCAGGGGTGATCGTCCACCAGCTCCTTCCGGATCGCGGTCACGTGCATGATCGGGAAGATCCCGGTGCGTTCGAAATATTCGCGCTCGATCTCGGCGTAGTCCTCGAACAGCCGGCCCACGCGCGGGTCGCCGTCGACGATGGGGTCGATCACGTCGGCGTGGAGGCAGGCATCGATCTCGCCCTCGGCCAACATGTCCTCCACCCTCCTGCCGGCCGGCGCCCGTTCGAGCCTGAGCCCGGGCTTCGGCGTGAACTCGACGTCCTCGATCAGCTCCGACACCCATTGCACGTCGGTATGCGGCACGCCGTATTCGTGCTCCAGCATGCCGCGCAGCCAGAGGATCGCGGTAGTCTGGAAGGTCTTCACCCCGATCCGCTTGCCGATCAGGTCCTTCGGCTCGCCGATCCCGGCGCCCGTGTTGACGAAGATGAAGCCGTGGCGGAACCGCCGGTGGAGGAACACCGGGATCGCCTCCAACGGGTAGTCCTGATCCTTCGCCACCAGGTAGGACGAGAGCGAGAGCTCGCAGACGTCGAAATCGCGGTTGCGCAGCATGCGCCAGTGCCGGGTGGACGAATCCATGTCGGTCAGCACGTTGAGCGCCACCCCGTCGGGCGCCACCGTCCCCTCCTTGAGGGCGCGGATGCTCTCATAGTCGCCCGTCGCCAGCGTCAGCCTGAGCTCGTTCGCCAATGCTTCCTCCCTGTTGCGCGCCCATCATAGGAGATCGGTCCGATGGACCCCATAGGGGCGACTTCCTAAACTCCGGACATGGCGGAGCCCACCCGAGAACGGATCCTCGAAGCCGCCCGATTGCTGATCCCGGTGCTGCGGGAGCGCGCGCCGGAGGCCGAGCACATCCGCCGCATCCCGGACGAGACCATCGAGGACCTGCGCGGCGCCGGGCTGTGGGACATCCTGAAGCCCGAGCGTTACGGCGGGGTGGAGACCGACTACGGCGTCATGATCGACGTCACGATCGAGCTCGGCCGCGGCTGCGCCGCCACCTCCTGGGTCTATATCAACATCGTCGCGCATAACTGGATGCTGCCCTACTGGCCCGACCGGGCGGAGGAGGAGATCTGGGGCGAAAACCCGGAGGCGCTGATCGGCTCGACCCTGGTTTTCCCGGCCGGCAAGCTCGCCCCGGCGGACGGCGGCTACCGGCTGTCGGGACGCTGGCCCTATGCGAGCGGGGTGGATTCGAGCGACTGGATGATGCTGGGCGCGATCGGGCAGGGGCCGGACGACGAGGCGCCCGGGCCCCGCATCGTTCTGGTGCGCGCCTCCGACATCGAGACGATCGATACCTGGCACGTCTCGGGCCTGGTCGGGACCGGCAGCAAGGACGTGGTGTGCGCCGACCTGTTCGTGCCCGACCACATGGTGCTCGACATGGCGCCGGCACAGGAGGGCTACCCGCCGGAGACCGAGGGGATGAGCGATGCCTACCGGCTTCCGCTACTCCCCATCATTCCCCACCTGGTGGCCGCGCCGATGATCGGAGCGGCGCAGGCGGCATACGACGACTACACGGCCTTTCTCAGGGACCAGGTCTCGACCTACAACCGCTCGCGCGTCGCCGAGCACGTGACCGTCCAGCTCAAGGTCGCGGAGGCCGCGCAGATGGTCGACATCGCGCGGTTGCTGGTGCGCGAGGACTGGATGGAGGCCCACGCGCTGATCGCACGCGGAGCGCGGTTGCCGCTGATCGACCGCGCGCGCTGGCGGCGCAACGGGGCCTACGCGGCCGGGTGCTGCGTCAAGGCGGTCGACCTGATCCACTCCGTCTGCGGCGCCCGCGCCAACTATCTCGACAACGCCCTCCAGCGCCAGCACCGCGACGTCCACGCCGCCAAGCACCAGATCCACCTCTCCTGGGAGATCAACGGCGCCGAGTTCGGCCGCGTCGCCGCCGGGCTCAAGCCGAACAACGCGCTCCTCTAGTTAGGCGCCGGACGATCCGCGTGCCGCCAATCGACGGGACATCTTGACAACATCCCTCGGACGCTGCTCTACTCGTACAGATATGTACGAGACATCGTGACCGGCAACGAATTCGTCCGGCGAGTCAGGCGATTGGGCCGCGAACGCGGCATCGCAGTGCGTTTCGAACCGAGAAGGGGCAAGGGAAGCCACGGCCGCCTTTACTATGGGGATCGTTTCGCCACGGTGAAGGACCTCCGCAAGGAAATCGGCCAGGGTCTGCTTGCGGCCCTGGTGCAGCAATTGGGGATATCCCGAGACGATCTTTAGGCGAGACAGGGAAGAATCGAATGGCACGATCGACGCAGTTGGCCTACCCCGTCGGGCTGGAGACGGACGATGACGGCGCTGTTCTGGTGTCGTTTCCCGACATCCCGGAAGCGTTGACCGAAGGCGCCACTGAGCAGGAAGCGCTCGCGGAAGCACGGGACTGCCTCATCGCCGCTCTCGGCGGGTACATCGACGGCCGGCGCGACATCCCCAGGCCGTCGCCGGCGCGCGGGCGCCCCCTCGTCCCCCTTCCGGCGTTGATCGCCGCCAAGATCGCCCTTTATCGAGCCATGCGCGAGCGGGGCACGAGCAACGCGGCCCTCGCCCGCCGACTCGATTCCGCGGAGGGAGCAGTGCGACGTCTGATCGATCTCGACCACCGTTCCCATATCGGCCAGGTCGAGACCGCCCTTCACGCGCTCGGCCAACGGCTGGTGGTGGCGACGCAAGCCGCGTAGTCGTTCTTTCGGCATCGGCGATACTTCTGCCGGGCATGACGACAGAGGAGCGCCCCCCAGACTTGACGGCATCGTTCCGGGTGAGGACCCTGAGGCTTCGGCCACCGATCCAATCACCGACGGCGGGGGACGGTCATGCGTGCGGTGTGCTTGCGCGAACACGGCGGAACCGATGCGCTCAGGTTGGAAACCGACTTTCCGGATCCGGAGGCCGGCGAAGGCCAGGTCGTGATCCGCGTCGGCGCGACCTCTCTCAACTATCACGACGTGTTCACCTGCGACGGCATGCCGGGGATCAAGGTGCCGATGCCGATGATCATCGGGCTCGACATCGCGGGCGAGATCGTCGAGGTCGGCCCGGGCGTCGAGGGCTGGAGCGCGGGCGACGACGTGCTGGTCAACCCGCTCGAC
>JAJDVM010000212.1 GCA_022826125.1 Defluviicoccus sp. | reverse complement strand
ATCGGGACCCAACAGCCCGTTCCGACACTCGACACCGCGCCGTTCCCGGCCTAGCATTCGCCATCTTCGGGAACCCGCGCTCAACAACTGCGAAAGGATCCCGCCCATGAGCCCCGAACTCATCGCTATCCTCGGCGTTGGCGTCGCGATCGCCGGCCTGATCCTCAACAACCAACGCGCCATCGTTCAGCGCCTCGATCAACGCCTCGATCGCGTCGAGCAAGGTCACGCTGACCTTCGCGAGCGCATGGCCAAGCTCGAAGGGCTGCTCGAAGGCCTGCGCGAAGCCATTTCCGGACGCCGCGACGCGGCCTGATCCGCCCAGGCGTACGCGGCGCGCGGCTAGCCCTGCACGGTCCGGATCCCGGTTCCGCCCCCTGCCAGAACGTGTTTCGAGCTACGCCGGCCAGGACTTGCCGGCACTCCAGCGGATCGTCGAGACCCTGCTTGCCGAGTTGGGCACCGCCGAAGACCGAGCGACAGAACCCAGCTCCCACCGCCGACCCGGCTTCATTCGCTCAACCGCCGACTTAATTCCGACAGCGTCCGGTTCATCTCCGCGATCTTGCGTGTCTTCTCGATTTCCACGAGCGCGGCAAAGATCATTATCCTCTCTGTATCCTTGCTACGATCGCTTGCAGTCCGCAGGCGCAGTTCCAAGCTCTCTTCGATCTCATCCAGACGATCCCGAACCAGTGTCGTCGCCATGACAGACTCCTTCTGTTCGGAGCCCCTTGACCGCACACGCCGATACTGATAGCCAGAGATCGGCACCGGTGCGGCCGCCCGGGGCCCGCGTTTAACTTCACAGGCGCCGGAAGTTCACGCTTCCGGCGTCTGGCGTTTTACCCCATCCCTACCCCACGCCACAACGAGGAAGGCCGGCCGGAGCCGGGCGAACCCTCGTCGGGACGACTGTCATCGGCGCGGACCGTCGGCCGCCAATTCCCTTTTTCCTCGACGCGCGTGTCCGATATTCTCGCATATATTCCGACCAGAAGGGGAAACCGCATGACTCTGATCAAGAAGAGCATCACGGTCACCGATCGTCAGGAAAGGTGGATCAGGTCGCAGATCGAAAACGGCGAATACGGAAGCGACAGCGAATATTTCCGCGATCTGATCCGCCGCGATCAGGAACAGAACGCCCGGTTCCGCGCCCTCAAGCAAGCGGTGCAAGATGGCCTGCAAAGCGGCGTCGGAGACAAAACCGCCAACGAGATATGGGCCGAGACGGAACGCCAATATCGCGCACGCCATGACTGATTACCGACTGACCGCGCTGGCGGAACTCGATCTCGCGGGGATCGCCAGCTACACGATCGAGGCCCTTGTTATCGAACAGGCGCGGCGTTACCGCGACGGGCTCGACATCTGCTTCAGGAACCTTGCCGCAAACCCACGGCTGGGCCGGAGCGCCGAAGATCTGGCGCCCGACCTGCGACGCTTCGGACATCGCTCCCACGTCGTCTTCTACCTCGAGCACGAAGGTGGGGTTCCGATCGTCCGCATCCTGCATGCAAGCATGGATGCTGCCCGCCATCTCTGAACTCTCCCCATCCGTACTCCACGCCGCGACCCGGCGAACGCTCGTCGGGGCGCTTGTCGTCAACCCGCGCCGAGCAGCCCCTTGCGTCACTCGACACCGCACCGTTCCCGGCCTAGCATTCACCATCTTCGGGAACCCGCGCTCAACAACTGCGAAAGGATCCCGCCCATGAGCCCCGAACTCATCGCTATCCTCGGCGTTGGCGTCGCACTCGCCGGCGTCGTCGCCCGCAGCCACTTTTCCCTCCGCTCCGAACTGCGCAGCGACGTCAAGGCCGTACGCGCCGACCTCGCCACGCTGCGCGACGACACCCAGAAGCAGTTTGCTCAGCTTCGCGAGAATACCCAGACGCAATTTACCGAGCTTCGCGACGAGATCGCCAAGCTGCGCGAACGCATGGCCAAGCTCGAGGGGCTGCTCGAAGGCCTGCGCGAAGCCATTTCCGGACGCCGCGACGCGGCCTGATCCGCCCGGCCCTGACCCACGGGCCACTTCATCAGCGAGAAAACCGTCAACGAAATATGGGCCGAGACGGAACTCCAATATCGCCCACGGCGTGACTGATTAACGACTACGCGAGGCGGACGCCGATCTCCGCAAATCCGCCGAATATCAAGAAGGGTCGGCTTGCCGCCGCAGAGTACGATAGATCGTCGGCCGGGAGACCGAGAACAGGTGAGCTAGATCGCTCACGCTGTACTCCCCGCTGTCGTACATGCGCCGCAGCTCGCGCGCCTGCCGATCCGACAGCTTCGGCTTCTTCCCGCGGAGCCTGCCCTTCGCCCGGGCCACCGCCATCCCCTCGCGCGTCCGCATCCGGATCAGGTCGCTCTCGAACTCCGCGAAGGTGGCGAGGATGTTGAAGAACATCTTCCCCATCGGATCGGCCGGATCGTAGACCGTGCTCCCCACCATCAACCCGACCCCCTGCGCCACCAGACAATCGGCGATCTCGCGCGCGTCGGGGACCGACCGGGCCAGCCGGTCGAGCTTGGTCACCACCAGCATGTCCCCGCCCCGCACCGCCGCCAGCGCCTGATCCAGACCGGGCCGAGCCCGGTTCCTCCCGGTCAGCCCCCGATCGGTATAGATGCGCTCCGGCGCCACCCCGAGCTCAGCCAGTGCCGAGCGCTGCGCCGCCAGATCCTGATTCTCCGTCGAGCAGCGGGCATAGCCGATGCGAAGGCCTTTCATCCGTTCCTCCAGGTACGTTCGACGCTCCCTCACCGAGAAATATATCGTACAGGCCTTGCGAGACAGGAATCGCCTCGATTTGCCCGGAGCGGCCCCCGGCGCGATCCGCGTCCGCCGGACGGTCGCCTAACGGACACCCTCAGACCCTCGCCCATGCCGTCGACCGCGGCCGCGCCGCACGCCGCCCCGAGTAGAGCGGAGCCGGGAAAGGGCGCAGCCGGGAACGCCTGGAGCCGCTCGCCCGCCCCGTCCCGGCATCTTCACAACCCTTCCAACCGGACATAGGATACCGCCATGGCCGAACCCGCCATCAAGTTCGATACCGCCGCCGCGGTCGACCGGCTCGTCGCCGCCGGCATCCCCCGCGAGCACGCCTCCGCCCAGGTGCGCCTCCTCGCCGACACGATCAACGACAACTTCGCGACCAAGGACGACCTCGATCGCCTCGAGCAGCGCCTGCTCACCAAGATCGCCGAGCTCGAAACCCGCCTCGGCGACAAGATCATCACCACCATCAAATGGACCGCCGGCATGCAGGTCGGCACCATTCTCGCGATCATCGCGGCCATCAAGCTCCTCTGATCCCGCGACCCCGAGTAAAGCGAAGCCTGGAAAGGGCGGATCGGGAGGCGCCCAGAGGTGCTCCCCGCGCCCCCTCCCGATATCTTCACAACCCCTCCAGCCCCGCATAGCATACCGCCATGGCCGAACCCGCCATCAAGTTCGATACCGCCGCCGCCGTCGACCGCCTCGTCGCCGCCGGCATTCCGCGCGAGCACGCCTCTGCCCAGGTGCGCCTCCTCGCCGACACGATCAACGACAATTTCGCAACCAAGGACGACCTCGATCGCCTTGAGCAGCGCCTTCGCACCGAACTTCGTACCGAGATCGGGCACGTTCGCACCGAGATGGGCAAACTCGAAGCCCGCCTGGCCGACAGGATCATCACCAACATCAAATGGACCGCCGGCATGCAGATCGGCACCATTCTCGCGATCATGGCAACCATCAAGCTCCTCTGATCCCTCGCCTTGGGATCCGCTGCGCGGCCATGACAGCCGCACCGAGTTCTTCTCCCCCCTTCAATCCTCCCCCGGCGTAGCGCGAGCGCATCGGCGCCGGCTCCGCGCGATCCTTCCCCGACATGCCCCGAAAGGAGCCGAGAGAAGCTTCCGGAGGGTGTCGACAGGAGGGGCGGGGGAATGTCCCGGTTTCTTTCGACATCCAATCCGCCCGGTCGGACACCAGACCCGGGCACCCACCGACACCGCCGTCAACCCGGTCACCCGGCGGCGTTGGCCAGGGAAGGCATGCATCCCGCCCGACCCATCCAGGGGAGACCCCGTCATGCTCACCTTCCTCAGCGGCGACATCTTCGCCCAACCCGCCGACGTCCTGGTCAACCCCGTCAACTGCGTCGGCGTCATGGGCCGCGGCCTCGCGCTTCAATTCAAGCAGCGCTACCCCTCGGTCTTTCGCGCCTACCGCCAGGCCTGCCACGACGGCGAGCTGCGCCCGGGCCGGGTCCTGTTCCTCCCCACCGGCTCCGCCCGCCCGCGCGCGATCGCGCATTTCCCGACCAAGCGGCATTGGCGCGACCCCAGCCGCATCGAGGACATCGATGCCGGCCTTCGCCACCTGGCAACGGCCATCCGACGCCTCGGCACACCTTCGATCGCGATTCCGCCGCTCGGCTGCGGCCTCGGAGGCCTGGACTGGCACACCGTTCGTCCGCTCATCGCCACCCGACTCCACGGCCTCGATTGCGCCATCACCGTCCTCGAGCCGGCTACCCCCGCAACTCACCGGCCCCACCGCGAAGGGAGGTGATCCAGCATCCCGCGCGACGCCCACCGCCCGAGCCACCCAACACCGATCCGGAGACAACCGATGACCGCACCGCACCCCGTTTCCCCCACCGATATCGGTTTCCGCCGCCTCGGACCCGATCTCTGCGACATCCTCCTCCGCGGCCGCCATATCGGCACCCTGGAGCGCATTCCCGATCTCGCCAGCGCCGACCGGCGCCACGTCTTCCGGATCACCATCCTGTCCGACCCCGAGGCGCCACGCGACTACCCCGCCATCGAGAAGCCCCGGCGCACCATCGGGCAAATCCTCAACGGCGCCCGCGACACCGCCGAACCGCCTCCGGTCCATCTGCAGTGCCATATCTGCGAGCACCGCGCCGGAGCCGACGAAATCCGTTCCAGGCTGATCCGCCGCGACCGCTTCCTCGACCCCGCGAAGGCGGAGGCGTATTTCGAGCTGATCGAGGCGAGGCTGCGCCCCGGCGAATTCGTCGTGCTGCGCTTCGGCGGAAAGAACCTCCGCCTCTCCCGCGCCAGCGCGGCCGCCGCGTGAGACCCGATCCCGGATTTCCGCGAGCCATCCGCCTACTGGACCGACCCTCGATTCCTCCCTAATTTCAGCGAGGCACGCGATGACCACCGTCCACGGATCTCCAACCATGGAACCGCTGCCCAGGAAGCGCCTGCATCAGCTGATCGACGAGCTGCCCGAGGACGAAATCCAGGCGGCCGAGCGCTGCCTCGAATCCCTGTGCAGCCATCGCGACCCGGTCCTCGATGCGATCCGTTCCGCCCCCGATGTGGAGGAACCTTTCAGCGACGAAGAACAACGGGGTGTGGACGAAGCGATTCGCGATCTCCGAGCCGGCAACCGCGTCCCCCACGCGCAAATCCTGCGCAAGTACGGACTATGACATGGCGGTTGATCTGGACCCGAGCCGCGGAGAAAGACCTCGACGCCCTCGACCGCGTTGCCGCGAAACGGATCCTGCGAACCCTTCACCGATTTTCCGAAACAGGCCACGCTGACGTCGCGCGCATCGTCAACGCGCGCACTCCCCGCCGGCGCATCCGCGTCGGCCCCTATCGCATCATCATCCTCATGAACGAGAAGCTCGGAGAAGTAGAAATCATCCGCATCCACCGGCGCGACTCGGCTTACTGAACCGATCCCCGCCTGCCGGCATTTCGCCACGATCCAGCAATCCCGGCCCAGCGCCCAGCCTCGACGACAGCGTCCAACCCATCGAGGAAACGATCCAAAGTCGCGCCTTGAGGTATCCCTAACGATCGATGAAGGAGACAGGACGATGAAGACCACACTGCTCCGCGGTTCCGACACCGTCTTCAGCGAGATCGCCGTTGCCGAGCGCGATGCCCGCGCCGTCGTCATCGAGCGCATCGACAAGCACGCCTACGAGTGCCTCATCGGAGGGGACCGCTTCCTCTTTCGCAGCGCCCGTGCGGACCCGCGGGCGGCACCCCGCGGTCCGGGGATCGAGCTCCGGCAGACGCTGGGCGACGACGGCGCGGCGGCGGTCCACCTCGAAGAGGTGCCGGGGAACCCCGGGCTCATCCAGTCAGTGCGCTTCGAGGAGCCGCTGGACCTGCACATCGAGAGCATGAACGAGGGGTGGTACTGGTGCCGGCTCGGCCGGCACGAGTTTTCGATCCGCGCTCTCGGCCGCCGCTCGACCGGCGTCGAGCTCGTGCGCGCCTGAACGCCGGAACCTCCAGCAAAGGACCCCAAGCGCCATGACCGGAGCCCAATCCACCGCCGCATCGCTTTGCTTGCGAGGGCTCCGCGGCCTTTCCGCCGGCCCCTCCCACGGCACCGGCTACCGCTGTCTTCCCGTGGTCTAGAACAGGGGCGGGCCGTTGGTCCTGCGCAGGTCCCGCCCCACGTCAGCCAACCTCGCCAAGACCGCCGCCTTCATGGACGGAAACAAACGCATCCTAGTGTTCTCCATGGCCGGCGGCACCGGGCGCAGCTACCACGCCGATCCTGGCTGCCCGATTATCAGATACGGAGCAGATACGGAGCAGCTTGCTCGCTTCCATCCGCCGGATTAACCTCTTTAGAGGAACCGTGGCATGACCGAATTCGAACTCGCCACCCTCAGCGTCCGCGAAGCAGCCCTCTGGGCGTCCTATGGCCAGATTGCCATTTCCGCCGCCCAGGTCGGGGTCGTCTGCTGGGGAATCCTTCTCATGCGCAGAATGTCGGACGACCGCAAGCTCGACTCCGAGGCCCGGGATCGCCAGACCGCTGAATACGCCAGGGAAGCCCGCCAGCGTCATGACGAAGCGATGACTGCTCTCACCGCACTCATCCAACGAACCTCAGCGCCCGGTACCTCCTGAACCTCCTAGCGCTTTGCTCGGCCCCCATCGGCTTCCCGGCAGGGCCATGGCGGCCGCGCCGCGCTCTTCCCTTTCCCTTCATCCTCCTCCGGCGTAGCGCCAGCGCGTCAACGCCCAGCTCCAGCGGCGTTTTCGAGGCCGTTCGCCGAAGTTCTCGCTCTCGCGATCGATCGAGGCCATGTCTCTGTCCGCCGACTGGCCAGATTGCTGGATCTTGCGGTCGACGACATCGCCAGCCTGTTCGAGAACCACGGTCTCGAATCCCCTCACGCCCTGTAAGCCGGCTTCCCAAGGCAAGCTCCGCATCGCTGCCGACGGCTGATCCCTCACCGCACACTCATCCAGTCGAGCGCAGCCAGGAAATCAAAGTGTTAAAATTGCACTTTGATTTTCACTGGCGATTTCAAAGCGTTGCGGGCCTGGATCCTCGGCAATCGCCCGTTCAACCGATCCGGCCGGCCGGGGTTCCCTGCACGGCCACGACGGCCGCGCCGCGCTCTCCCCCTTCCCGCCATCCTCCCCCGGCGTAGCGCCAGCGCATCGGCGCCGCCGCCGCGCGATCCTTCCCCGCCGCGCCCCGAAAGGAGGCGAGAGAAGCTTCCGGAGGGTGTCCGGCAGAAGGGGAGGGGGCGTCCCCGTCCCCCACCCGGGCCTCCGATGCGATCCCGCCGGCCGGTCATCCCGACCATGACCGGCCGGCCCCCCTTTTGCCGTCCTGTGGGAGACAGACATGCGCGACTTCTCGATCCACGACGTGCGGTTCCAGCGCAGCGCCGGCGACGAATGCGCGATCGTCGTGTTCGGCCGGACCGTGGGCTCGGTGCGGCTGTGCCCCGACGCCTCCGATCCCGAACGGCCCGCGTCCTACTGCATCGTGCTGTTCGACAGCAAGAACCTCGCCAGGCGCGTCGAGCGCCGCACCCAGGTCCGCCTCGCCATCGCCGACTGGCTTTGGGAGGAGCGCCTGGTCCCCGTCGAGCCGCCGGTCCCGGCCTTGCCGGTCGAGATCCGGGCCGCGGCCTGATCCCCATCCATTCCCCACAACCCGGGAGGGAGACCCAAATGCACGACACCGCCTACACCAGGGAACCGGAGACGGTAATGATGCTCGCCTTCCAGAAGGCGGGCTACTACGCCATCGATCCGGAGAACACCGCGCTGCCGGTCACCTTCGAGCGCGAGCCGCGCCCGGAGGATCCGGTCGAGGCGGCGGCCGCCGGCTGGGCCGGCACCGCCACCGAGGCCGCCTGCGACCATCTCGCCAGGTTCTCGGCCGCGCCGGGGCGCGACGAGTTCGACACCCGCGAAGTCTGCGACGAGGACGACGCCAAGGGCGCGATCGGGGAGGCGATCCGCATCCTGCTCGCCGGCGTCGCGGTCGAGGGCACCCAGCTCCACGACGAGCGCGAGCGGCTGCTGTCGGGCTTCGTCGAGATGCTGCACGACCAGCGCCGGCGGCTCGACCGCACGGTCGACAGGATCCTGCCCGAGCTGGAGGAACACCGCCGCGCCCAGGACGGCACCGAAATCGCCGCCCGCCAGCTCGAGATGCTCACCCACCGGGCCGAGAACCTGACCGCCCGGCGCGACGCCTTCGAGCGGCTGCGCGACTTCGCGGCAGGCGCCTATCTCGCGGAGACCGGCGAGGTCTGGCGGCCGAGACGCGGCTCGCACACCTCGAAGGACGGCGCGCTCACCTCGTCGGCGATCGACGCACGGGACTTCGTGCGCGCGCGCAAGGCGGAGGAGACCAAGGCGCACCTGCCGGTCGGCACGCTGATCGCCGTCGCCGGCGGCGACGGGATCGCCGACGGCCACGCGATCTGGGCGATCTGCGACCGCGTGCGCGAGAAGTACCCCGATATGGTGCTGGTGCACGGCGGGGCGTCCGGCGCGCAGAAGATCGCCGCGAGCTGGGCCGACGCGCAAGGCGTCGAGCAGGTGGTCTGCCGGCCCGACTGGAAGAAGCACGGCCGCGCGGCGCCCTTCCGGCGCAATGTCGACATGCTCAACCTGCTGCCCAGGGGCATCGTCGCCTTCCCGGGCTCGGGCATCACCGGGAACCTGGTCGACAAGGCCCGCCAGCTCGGCATCCCGGTCTGGCCGGTCCGCGCCTGACGCTCCCATCCACCGCGAAAGGAGGTGATCCCGTATCGAGGACGGGAAGGGCGGGACATGTCCCGCGCTTCCCGGCCGGCCCGGAGTAGAGGGAAGCTTCGCGAAGGCGTATTTCCGGAGGAAGGGAGATCCCGATGACCCAGGCCGACCGCAGCATCAGCATCTTCGACCGAGGCGCCTTCATCGTGCCGGAGTTCGTTACCCCGGCGGAAGAGGAGCGCATTCTTCTCCGCATCGCCGAAGCGCCCTGGCTCTCCGAGCTCAGCCGCCGGGTGCAGCATTACGGCTACCGCTACGACTACCGGGGCGGGGGATCCGGCGAGCCCGCCCCGGCGTTCCCCCGCTGGGCGGCCTGCATGGCCGACCGCATGCGGGCTCATTTCGGGGGCGCGGTGCCCGACCAGTGCATCGTCAACGAGTACCGACCAGGGCAGGGCATCGGCATGCACGCCGATCACCGGGACTTCGGGCCGGTCGTTGCCTCGCTTTCGCTGGTCTGCGCCTGGCCCATGCGCTTCCGGCCCCGCGGCGGGCAGGCCTACGCCGCCGGCGGCCTGCCCGGCGACGAGGTGACCGTGCTGCGGCGCCGCTCGCTGCTGGTGCTTGCCGGGGAGGCCCGGCACCGCTGGATGCACGGCATCGACCGACGCGACAGCGCCTCCGAGGCCGAGACCCGGATTTCGGCGACGTTCCGCACGCGCGCGGATTGATCGTCCGATACGCCACAACCGGCGCCGATCCGACATCCAGAGCGGGGAGGGCGGGCATGTCCCCAGCTTCCCGACTCGACCCACGCACAAGAGGACGCGATGGCCAACGAATAACCCCACCCGCAGGGCCCGCCGCGGCCCTGCTCAACAACTTCACATCCTTCCCGGGAGACCGTAGACTATGGACGAAACCGACACGAAAGCCGCGCCGGTGCCCGACCCCCAACCCAAGACCGTGCCCAAATCGATCCCAAGGTCCGGCAACGCCTCGATCATCACCGCGATCGTGGCCGTGGGCGTCACGCTCGCCGGACTCATCGTCGGCGCTACGATCCACATGGATAACCGCTTCGACACCGCCGCCGACCGCGCCGCTGCCGACCGCCGCGCCTTCCAGGAGCATGCCGCCACCGACCGCCGCGCCTTCCAGGAGCAGGCCGCCTCCGACCGCCGCGCCTTCGACGCCAAGATGGACGAGTTCCGTGCTCAGGCCGCCGCCGACCGCCGTGCCTTCGACGCCAAGATGGAAGAATTCCGTGCTCAGGCCGCGGCCGACCGCCGTGCCACCGACGCCAAGATGGAAGAATTCCGCAAGCGCATGGACGAGGCCCGCGACGCCTCCGACGCCAAGATGGACGAGTTCAGCAGGCGCATAGACGAAGCCCGCCGCGACTCCGACGCCAAGATGGACGAGTTCCGCCGTCAGATGCAGCAGCTCGGCCAGCGCGTGGCGCGTCTCGAGAGACAACGCGAGGCCAACCCGGTCCGCTAATTCCCGCCCGGCGATTCGCCGCCGGCGATCGGCTATCCCTCTCCTTCTTCCTTCCTGTCGCCTCGGGGGCCGGCTTCGCTCGTGACGCCGGGCCGGTCCCCCTCTTCGCGGACCGGGCGAAGCCCCGACGCCGCGCGGCCGACGGTCCGGGACTTCCTCCCCAGCGCCGCGACGGGCCCGACCGGCAGGAGGGAAGAGAAGCTTTTCGAGTTGTGGACTTGACGGGATCGAGAGGTCCCCGGCGGTCCGTCACCCAACGTCGGAAACCCGAACAAGGAGCCAGAAGATGGCATTCGGACTCAACAAGGCACAGCTCATCGGCCGCCTCGGCCGCGACGTCGAGATCAGCCAGCTGCAGAGCGGCAAGCGCGTCGCCAACCTGCAGGTGGCCACCGACGAGAGCTACATCGACGGCAGCACCGGCAGCCGGGTCGACCGGGCCGAGTGGCACCGCGTCGTCACCTTCCAGGACGGCGTGATCGACATGCTCGAGAAGAACGGCCGGAAGGGCCGGCTGGTCTACATCGAAGGCAAGCTGCAGACCCGCAAGTGGCGCAAGGACGGTGAGGACACCGATCGCCAGGCCACCGAGATCATGATCGTTCCGGGCTGCAGGGTGCAGTTTCTCGTGAAGGACGACGACGCGGAAGCGCCCGCCTCGCAGTAGCCCGGCCAGGGCTCCGGGACCGCGGGCGGGATCCCGCTCCGGCGTCCCGACCTCCTCCGTTTCTCCCCTGCCTCGGGGGCCGGCATCGCGCACCGCGCGCGGAACCGGCCCCCATTTTTTTGCGGCGGGGAGGGAGACCGCCGCGGCCGCCCGGGAGTCGAGAGAAGCTTCCGGAGGGCAAGCCGACGATGGAGGGAACGATGCGAATCTACCGTGCCGACGAAGCCTGCGGCTTCCGGTTTACCCGCGCCGAATGGGGCGAGTTCAGCAATTTCGCGCCGCTGACGATGCCGATCGCCGCCGGCCCGTGGACGTTTCCGACATCCGAGCACCTGTATCAGGCCGCGAAGTTCGGCGCCGCGCCGGCGGTGCAGCGCCGGATCGCCGACGCGCGCACGGCGCGCGAGGCCGCTGCCATCGGGCGCGGCACGGCCGCCGGGCTCGACCCGCGCTGGAACGAGCAGCGGGTGAACGCGATGCGCTGGGTGCTGCGCATGAAGCGCGAGGCCAACCCCGCCGCGATCGACGCCGTGCTGGCGCGAAGCGGCGAACGGCCGATCGTGGAGATATCGACCCGCGACGCCTACTGGGGCGCGCGCCCCGAAGGGGATGCGTATCGCGGCAACAACGTGCTCGGCCGGCTCTGGATGGAGCTGCGCCAGCACCTGCGCGAGGAGGATCCGCTCGCGCGCCCGGACTCCTGGTTGGGGCGTATCCGGATCGGCCGGCTGGCCGAGGGCGGCTGAGCCTGCCCCTTCCGGCATTCCCCATCCCACCCGCGCAACCGTTCCGCATGAGTCGAGAGAAACTTTCGGAGGATGGCCGGAGACGGAACGGAGGTTCCCGCCCGGCCGTCCAACACGGGAGAAATGGAACATGACGCTCATCGGTATCGACCGGGACGCCCCGACGCTCACGCCGGTCAACGAAGACGGCGACCTCGTGGCCGAAACATTCCGCGACGAGACCGTCCTCGACGACGGTGCGCCCTTCTTCGTCGTCGATCTCACCGACGACCCGCACGCGCCGCGGATCGTCTACGCCCGGGAGCACGCCCTCGAGCTCGCTCGGTGGACGGTCGAGCCCGGCGCCCTGCGGTAGCTCCCATGCACCGCCTGTTCATCGCATCGATCGGCGTCGCCAGCCTTGCGGGCGGCGCCGCCCTCCTCGCCAGGCACGCCGGGATCGCCCACGCCTGGGCCGTCTTCGCCGGGCTCGTCGCCGCCTGGCTCTGGATCGCCTTCGAGCGCCGGACCCGCGGCTGACCCTCCGGCTTCACATCCTTCCTGGGAGACCGTAGATTATGGACGAAACCGACACGGAAGCCGCGCCAGTGCCAGACCCCCAACCCAAGACTAGGCCCAGTCTGAACACGCAGTTCGTCGCGCTGCTCGTCACGATCGTCGGCACCGGCGGCGTCCTCGCCACGCTGATGCTGACCACCACGTCCCGCATGGAGGATCGCTTCAACGCCGCCATGGCGCGTAGCGACGCCCGTTTCGAGAAGTTCTTCACCGAAGCGGCAGCAGACCGCCGCGCGGCCGATGCCAAGATGGAGGAGTTCGGCAGACGGATGGACCAACTCCGCCGAGACTCCGACGCAAAGATGGACGAATGGCGCCGCGATACCGACGCAAAGATGGACGAGTTCCGCAGCCAGATGCAGCGCTTCGGCCAGCGCCAGGCGCATCTCGAGGGCCAGCTCGAAGGCAACCCCGTCCGCTAGTTCCCGCCCGCCGATCGCCGGCAACACCGGCGATCGGCTAATCTTTCCCCTCCCTGATATCGACCACTCCCGGCTCCGCGAACCGGCGGAGAGGTCATGGGCAACCCGTCCCCTCCATGGCTCACCCCCCCCCGGCGGCGTCGGAGGGGAGAGAAGCCTTCGGAGAGGCGTCATTGACGGGAGAGAAAACATGTCGCATCTGCCCTATGCCGGCGTCGGTTCGCGCGAGACCCCGCAGGACGTCCTTCACGCCATGACCGTGGCGGCCGCGTGGCTGTCGCGGAGGGGATGGCATCTGCATTCCGGCGGAGCGCGGGGCGCGGACAGCGCGTTCGCGTCGGGAGCGCCCGAGGATCGCCGCACGCTGCATCTTCCCTGGCCCGGCTACGAAGGCCACCGGGGCAGGGACTGCCGCATACCTTCCGGCGAAACGTTCCGGAAGTGCATCGAGATCGCGTCCGAGCTCCATCCCGCCTGGCCCAAGTGCGGCCGGGGCGCGCGGAGCCTGCACGCGCGAAACGTGGCGATCCTGCTCGGCGAGGACCTCGTGACGCCGGTGCTGGCGGTGATCGCATGGACCCGGGGCGGCCAGACCGTGGGCGGCACCGGCATGGCCATCCGGATCGCGGAACGGTTCGGCATCCCGCATTTGAATTTGGCGACCATGCATCCCCGGACGATCTGCGAGCGCATGGAGGAGCTGCGCGCCGCCCACCTGAAATGAGCGGGTCGTGCACACCGGCACGCCGCGGCGGCCGCGCGTGCGATTCGCTTCACAACCCTCCCTGGAGACCGTAAGCTATGACGAAGACCCCGACAAAGTCCCCAACCGGGCCGGAACGCGAGAGCAGATCCGTGCTGAAACACGAATTTCTCACCCTCGTCGGCACCGTCGTCGGTATCGGTGTCGCGCTGGGTGCGCTGCTGCTCACCACAACCGGCCGGATCGAGACCCGTCTCGAGAACGCCATTGCCGAGGCCGCGGCGGATCGCCGCGCCTTCCAGGAACAAGCCGCGGCCGACCGCCGCGCCTTCCAGGAACAGGCCGCGGCCGACCGCCGCGCCTCCGACGCCAAGATGGAAGAATTCCGCAAGCGCATGGATGAGCATCGCGCGGACATGCAGCGCCTCGGCGAACGCCAGGCCCGGCTGGAGGGCCAACGGAAGGCCGGCACCGACCAGTAGCCTCCCCGGCAGCTTTCCGGCAACAACAACGCGGAAACCTTCCCCGCGTTTCTCCCTCACCCATCATGGCCCGCGGCCGCCACGCATCTCCCATTTCGCAGGCACCAACGGTCCCGCTTCCTTCCCCGGCGCCTCGCCCGGCCCGACCGGCAGGAGGGAAGAGAAGCTTATTGAGTTGTGGGCTTTAAGGGATCGAGAGGTCCCGGACGGCCCGTCACCCAACGTCGGAAACCCGAACAAGGAGCCAGAAGATGGCATTCGGACTCAACAGCGCGCAGCTCATCGGCCGCCTCGGCCGCGACGTCGAGATCAGCACCCTGCAGAGCGGCAAGCGCGTCGCCAACCTCAACGTCGCCACCGACGAGAGCTTCATCGACAAAAGCGACGGCAGCCGCGTCGACCGGGTCGAGTGGCACCGCGTCGTCACCTTCCAGGACGGGCTGGTGAACATGCTCGAGAAGAACGCGAAGAAGGGCCGGCTGGTCTACGTCGAGGGCAAGCTGCAGACCCGCAAGTGGCGCAAGGACGGCGAGGACACCGACCGGCTGTTCACCGAGATCATGCTGGTCCCGGGCTCGCGCGTGCAGTTCCTCACGAAGGCGGACGCCGCGGCGATGACCAACGGTCAGACCTCGCAGGAACCGGCCGGACAGGCCCCGTCGGATCCCGCAACCTCGGACGAGCCCCCGTTCTAGGCTCCCGACCGTCATCCTCCCAGGGGGACCGGCCTCGCGCACCGCGCGCGGGGTCGGTCCCCTTTTTCGTGAACCGCCACAACGGGAGACCGCCGATGAAGTAACCCCCGAGCGCATATTGCCCGCAACGTTCCTCCTCCCGGCAAGGGCCGGCCCCGCATCCTCCCGGTGCGGCGCCGGCCCTTTTTTTGCCGGACGGTTCGAGCTCTCCGCCGCCGGAGGGAAGAGAAGCTTCCGAGGGGCAAATCCCCAGACAAGGAGGAGGCCTCCCATGTCAAGCTTTCCTTGCGGCGGACTGCCCGAACCCGCGTTCGACCGCCACGCTTTCCGGCCCTGGGCATTCGGTCCCGTCGAACTGCCGCCGCGCCCCGAACGTCTTCCCAGGGGGCCCCGCCGCATCCGCGACGGGCTGTGGAGCGAAACCCGCTACAGCTTCGACAATTCCGGGCAGGAGATCACGGCGAAGACCCACGCCGACGGCCATTCCATCGTCTGGCCGAGCCTCCGTCCCGAGAGCGCCGTCCTCGTCGATCCCGCCGGCCACGTCGTCGACAACCCGTCCGCCTGGCGCGAAGCGCACGCCTTCGCCTTCCACTGGGGCGCGCCCTGACGGCGCGCCCGCGCCAGCCGGACAGCCGGAAATCCGTCGTTCACAACCCATCCAGGAGGACTTACACTATGCCCATGCCCACGCCGGACATTTTCGTGATCGTCGCTCCCATAGTGCTTTCGATCGTCGGCGTCGGTGTCGCCCTCGCCGCACTCATGTTGCGGACCGTCGCGCGCCTCGACAACGCTATCGCCGAGGCCGGCGCCGACCGCCGGGCCGCGGACGCAAAGATGGACGAATGGCGGCGCCACTCTGACGCGAAGATGGACGAGTGGCGGCGCCACTCCGACGCAAAGATGGACGAATGGCGGCGTGACTCCGACGCGAAGATGGACGAGTTCCGCGGGCGCATGGACGAATTCCGCGGCCACATGCAACGCTTCGGAGAACGCCAGGCCCACCTGGAAGGATACCGGGACGGCTCGGCCGGCCCATCGCCAGCACCCGCCGAGTAACCCCGCTTCGTCCGCCGGCCCGCTGATCGCGGGCCGGCTTCCTCTCTCCGATTTCCCGAAACCGCGTCGACCGGTCCGTCGCCGGCGACGATCGTAAATTCGCTTGAGTCGATCGAAAGGCCGGTTTCCATGCGGGAACCGGCCTTTCTCATGCCGACCGCCGGAGGGAAGAGAAGCTTTTTGAGGGGCGGATGGATTTGGCAAGGAGACTCCCGATGGGATGGAAATGCGGCAACTGCGGCGACCACGGACCGGAACACAACGCGATCTGGTGCCCGAGCTGCGGGGAAAGCACGCCCACGCCAACCGACGATGACGGCTTCACGGCCGCGGACTGGCTCGGACAGGGCACCGAATACGGCAATGCGATGTACGAACGCGCCCGCAAGCGCATCCGGTTCCGCACCGTCGACCCGACCCTCTCCCTGGTCTTCCGGGGCGACGACGTGATCGGACGCGTCTTCCACGTCGATCGCCGCGGCGGCGGCGGATACGACCTGAAGTTCGAACACCACCCCACCGTCTACGGTCTCGACGACTGGGACCAGGTCGAGCACATCGTCAGGAGCGTCACCGACACCGATCCCCACTTCGCCTGATCCCGCCCAAAAGGCCGGTTCCCCCGCGGGAGCCGGCCTTTTTCATGCCGGCCGCCGGAGGGAAGAGAAGCTTCCCGAGGGGCGGAAATTTCAGGACGGGAGCAGGCCGATGACCGACTGCGTGCTGAACCTCAGGAACGAACCCGAGCTGCGCACCGCGCTGGGCTCGGCCCATGAGCGCGACAACACCGTGCTGATCGACCGCCGCACGAAATGGGGAAACCCTTATGCGATCGGCAAGCACGGCGACCGCGACGCGGTGATCGCGCGCTACCGCGCCGAGCTGTGGCGGCGCATCCGGTCCGGCGAGCTCGCGCTCGAGGAGCTCGCCGCGCTCGACGGAAAGTGGCTCGCGTGCTGGTGCGATCCGCTCCCCTGTCACGGCCATGTGCTGGCCCGCGCCGCGCGCTGGGCGGCCGAGCGGCTCGGGCCGGCGTGAACCGGATCTCGATCGGCCTCGCCCCTCCCGAGGCGCGCGCGCTCGCCGGGTGTCTGCGCAACTCGATGATCGGCAACCACGAGCCCGAGGGGCTCGACCCGTTCCACGGTGCGCTCCACGATCTCGAAACCGTCCTCGCAAGCCTCCGCGATCCCGCCTCCGAAAGGAGTTGAGAGAAGCTTTGAGGAAGTGAACTCACGGGGATGGAGGATGCGATGATCGCCTACTACTCGATCGAGACGGTCGGCCACGACTGGTGCCTGGCATGCGAGCCCGAGATCGGCGACGACAAGCGCGAGGCCTGGTGCCACGCCCGCCGCGCCGCCGCGTCCCATCCCGAGTACTGCACCATCGTCTACGCGGTCGAGCCGTACCAGCATCCGACGGCCGGGCGCCTGTTCCGCCACACCCCGGTCTGGCAGTCCCGCCCCGACCCCGACGAGGACCCCACCCTCCCGCGGTCCACCCTCGACGACGACTACGAGGGCTAACGCCGTCTCCGATCGGGCTCGACCGCGCCGCGTCGAGCCTCTCGGCGACGGAGTTGAGAAAAGCTTCTTGAGAGGTGAACGGGACGAAAAAGAGTTCGTCCCGCCATCGTCGCCAAACCCGGGAGGACAGCATGGCACGCATCGAATTCAAGCGGCGGACGCCGGAAGAAAGCGCGATCTACGACGACGGAGATCTCGTCGGCGAAGTGTATCGGCAGGAGAGCGCAATCGAGGACGAACCGCACTATTACGTCGTCCATCTGTCCGAGGACCCGCGCGGGCCGAAGCGCATCTACGCCCGCGACATGATCCGCGACACCGCGCAGTGGATGGTCGACTCGCATCCGCTCTGGTAGGCCGCGACGCTCACGACAAAGGGCCGATCCCCGCAGAGAGCAGGGATCGGCCCTTTTTTTGCGGGAGGTCCGAGACCCCACCGCCGCGCGCAGAAACCCCGCCGCGCTTCAGGCCGTGTCCGAAACCGTCCCGTCCGGCGTCGCCGAAGGATCGACGCCCGCCGCGCCGGAAGACGGCGCGCGCGTTCGCGCCGTCTCCTTCTTTCGCCCGGGCCACTCCCCCTTCTCCAGGTACACCTTCAAGCTCCGCTCGGCCACGTCGATGCCGGCCTCGCCGAGGGCTTCCCGGAGCTGCGCCACCGTCACTCCCCTCTTCCACTGCTCGACCATTCTTCCGCGAACCCGCCCGAGGACCTCCTCGATCTCCAGCTTGCGCGGCTTGAGCTTTCCGATCCGCGTTTCCAGCGCGGCGAAATCGATGTCCGCCGCGTTGAACGACGTCCCAGCCATCTCCGTTCCTCCGTCCAGCCGTTACCCCGCCGCCCGGCCGCGTGGATCCCTGGGCCGGCCGCGGCGCGGAGGGGACGGTAATTCAGCCTCGCGAAGCCCGCAAGCCCCGCCCAGGCCCCTCGCCAGCGTTCCCCTCGCCTCCACCCGTTTCGCGTTCGCCCGAGCCTACCGGCACACCCGTCCCACGCGCCATCTCAATCCCGCGACAGCGCCCACCGACACGCCCTCGCCCACTCCCCCACCCGCGCAACCCGCCCCTCCCAAACCCGCACAGCGCCTCAGGAACCGCCACCATGCGTCTCGTCCAAATCCACGCGATCTCTCATCGCCTCGCCAGCACAGTATCCGTCACCAACCACCGAGCCTCGGAAACCCCTCGCCCGAAGCCCAAATATTCCCCCTTTGGACCCCTGCCCTAAAGGGCGAAGCGCTTGAAAGGCCTTGATTTTCGAAGTAAGCATCTCCAATATGTGCTTCTCGTATCGGAAACTTGGCCCACGACCACCCTCCAAGGATTGACCGCAAGCCATGGTCGCAGTCCTTTCTCCCGCAGCCAATGCCGACTATTACATTCTCAGCCAGGCTATGCCTGAACCGCGAGTCGGCTTCTATCCTGCGATAGCGGAACGGCACGGCCAATGGTGGAACCCCAATAGCCTTTTCAGCGGACCGCAAAATCCCACGCCTCACCAACGAGACGTTGACTCGCCAGCCTTTTACAAGCTGTACAAGGGTTTCCATCCGATCAGCGGGTCCAAACTCACCGACAACGCCGGGAGCCCGAAAAGGAGCCCCGGCTTCGATCTCTCCTTCACAGCCGATAAGACGATTTCCGCGCTGTGGGCCATTTGTCCGCCGAATATCCGCGACGGCATCTCGGCGGCCCAGATCGACGCCGTACAAACGGCGCTCGAAGAGATCATACTGACCTATTGCGCTCTCACCCGCGCACGCCTCGATCGATCCACGATGCAGGTCTTGGCCGGCCTTCCGATAGGTGCCCTCTTCCCACGAAGTGCGTCTCGCGCCAACGACCCGCACCTCCACACCAGAGCCCTGGTGTTCAATGCCGTTCAAACCTGCCAGGACGCCAAGTGGCGCGCGCTTCACGCCCGCCCATTATTCCTCTGGCAAAAGGCGGCCGGGGCCGTGTACCGAGCCGAACTTGCATGGCTACTCAGGACGCGGCACAACATACCAACCGAACCCCACCCGGAGGACGCCGGATTGCTCCGCATCCCGGCTATGCCCTCATCTCTGGCAGAGCTCTGCTCTTCACGCGGGAAGCAAATCAATGACATAGCCGCCACCATGAGCGGCGAGACTCCGCTTGACGGTTCCGCCAAGGAAACTCTTCGAAACAAGACCACCAACTTCCGAGATCGACATCTCACCGCGGATCAACGCCACCTGGCATGGAAATTTCAGGCCCTCGAAATCATTCCGGACATCGCTGGACTGACAGCCAGACTTACCGATCCAGCAAACGCCGTCACGCAGTCCGAGACGCGAACGGCGCTCGACAATATCGACGCCCTTCCCGACACTCTCGGCGCCTCCGAGAAGCCTCTTGACCTTCCAGCCGTTGTCGCCGCCACGGCTAACGCGACAATGGGTCGCCTATCCAGAACGGCTCGAGCGGATGCCCTCCGATACGTGCTCGATCACTCCTTGCTGTCCGGGAAAATCCGCCCACCGGCCTTCACCCCCGGCCAGCATCTCAAAACCGGACGAGGGAGCCGAGACTGATGGTCGCAACCCTCGCGAAGGCCGCAACGGCCGACTATTACATCCACTCCCAAGCCTCATTTCGTCCCCCTGGCGACTACTACCTCTCGGGCGAAGAGCCCGACGGGGTCTGGTGGAATCCTTCGGGACTTTTTTCCGGCGACGGCAGCACAATCGGCGATGGGCAGGTTCTCGACTCCGCGGATTTCTACAAACTCTACAGGGGCATCGACCCTCGCACAGGACAGGCTCTCGTCCGAAACGTCGACAGCGACAAACGCTGTCCGGCCTACGACCTCACCTTCAACGCCGACAAGACCGTCTCGGCGCTCTGGGCCATCGCTCCGCCGGAACTCCGCACCCAGATCGAGGCAGCCCATAACGACGCCGTAAAGGTCGCCCTCGCCGATACGATCCAGAACCACTGTTCCTACACCCGGATTCGCGAGGACCAACGCGGCCACAAGATCGTTCCCGCCGACATTATGGCGGCGCTTTTTCAGCACGGAGCGTCACGCGCCAACGACCCGCATCTCCACACCCACTGCGTGATTCTGAACATCGCCAAGGCTCACCACGACGGCAAATGGCGCGCGCTCCACGGCAAGCCCCTCTACGCCTGGCAGAAAGCCGCCGGCGCGGCTTACCGCGCCGAGCTCGGCTGGCTGCTCCGCGACCGCCTCGGCATCGAACTCGAGACCCACGGCGACGACCAGGAGTTCACCAAGGTCAAGAACATTCCCCAGGAGTTGATCGCCGAATGGTCCAAACGCGACCAGCAGATCGTCGACACGGCCGCGAAATTCGGCGTCAGCCTCAATGGAAACGGGGCCTTCCACGGTGCCGTCCAGCGCGCCACCCGTGCCCCGAAACAGCATGGAGTGGAGCCAGAAATCCGCCACGAGAACTGGATGGGCGAGGCCTCGGCCCATATCGAGGACCTGGAGGCGTTCATGGACGCCGCCACCGGCCACCAGTTCCATTTCACGGAGGAGTTGAAGGACGACCTTGAGGAAAAGCTCACCGCTCTCCCCGAGGAAATGACCAAGATGGAGTCCGTGTTCCGCTACACCCAGCTCTACGAGAAGACCCTGAACGCAACCGCGGGAATGCTCTCCCGCGAAACCCGCCAGGACCTCTTCGATCAGGTCCTCGGCAACGCCCGGTTCATCGAGCTCGACAAGCCCAGTCTCGACTACGACGCCGGCGCCCGGCTGGTCCACACGCGCACCTTCACCTCCGCCCACACCCTCAAGACCGAGAAGGACATCAACGAGCTCTCCGCCAGACTTGTCGACACCGGAAGCTACGAGATTCCGACCGGCGTCGTGGAGAAAAGGATCGCCGAGCTTCAGGCCGAGGGCTACCCAACGTCGGACGAACAGACCGAAGCCATGCACGCCGCCACCCGGTCCGGACGCATCGCCATCATCGAGGGAGCGGCCGGAAGCGGGAAGACGACAACTCTCCGGCCCATCGCGGATCTCTACCGCGAGCGCGGATACAGAGTGATCGCGACTGCGGTTCCGTGGGAGGTTTCGCTCGAGCTCGGGACCGATCTCGACGCCCTCAACCGGTGCGTCGACAAGCTCATCGCCGACATCGCGATCCAGAGGCTGAGGCTCGATCCGAGGACCGTCATCTTCGTCGACGAAGCCGGCATGCTGTCGTCGACCCAGGCCCTCAAGATCCTCCAGATCGCGCGCGGGACGGGGGCGAAGGTCATCTTCGCCGGCGACACCCACCAGCAGCAGCCGGTCGAGGCGGGGCCCGGGCTTCGCCTCATCCGCGATGTCACCGGCTCAACCCGCGTCGACACCATTCGCCGGCAGAAGGCCGACGTCGAGGACATCCTCGTCGCGGTTCATGGCGAGGACCGCGAGACCGCCAGGCTCCGCGCCAAGATCGCGCCGGAACGCGAGAGACAGAAGATCCTCGACGAATTCGAGGCCATGCCGGACGAAACCAGGGCCTCCGTCCGCCCCTGGCAGGTCGTCGCCTCGGAGGACTTCCGCGACGGCAAGGCGGCCGCGGCGATCGCCGCCTACGATGCCCGCGAACGTCTCCATATCGGGCGCGACCTGGACAGCACCCTCACCCGGATCGTCGACGACTGGGACCGCTTCCGTACCGAACAGCCGGAAAAGAGCGCCGCCGTCATCGCGATGACCAACGCCGAATGCCGCGCCCTTTCCCACCTCATGCGGGAGCGCGTCCTCAAGGGCAACGACGGACCGCGCTTCACCGTCCAGGCATGCCGCAGCCGCTCGCCCAGGGCACGGCCCGAGCCGCTCGAGATCGCCGTGGGCGACGTGCTCAGGGCCGGCGCGCTGATGTGGAGGAAACAGATTTTCAACGGCACCTACATGACGGTGCTCGAGCTCGAGGAGCGCGGAACGATTCCCGACAGCCCCGACGAGCCGCGTCTCTGGATCCGGGCGCGGACCAACCACGGCCGCATCGTCGAATTCCACCACGACGAAATGCGCGACTACCACGGGAAGATCCGGCTCAATCACGGATACACGATGACCATGACGAGCGCGCAGGGCCGCACCGTCGACCGCGCCTTCGTCCTCGCCGACCAGAAGCCCGCCCGCGAGACCATCTACCCGGCATGCACCCGCCACCGCGAGCGGCTCGACATCTACGTCAACCGCAAGCCGATCGAGCTCGACATCCGCCAGCAGCGCAACGAAGAGACCGCCGGCGACCCGGTGACGGACATGGAAGTCCGGGAGTACCTCGCCCGCAGCTGGTCCCGCATGCGGCCCAAGGAAGCCGCCAAGGACTACATGAGCGCGGAGATGAAGGCCCGTCACTTCGGCAGCGGCAAGCCCTCGGCGGCTTCGGACGGCCCGGCCGCGGAGGCGGCCGAGACCCTCCGCCGAACCGATCCGAAGGGCCGCACCGCCACCCAATGGCTCACGGCCAACGACGCCGGCAACGGCAAGCTCAGCGACGTGGCCGCACAGATCCGCTACAGCGAGATCCGCGTCCGGCACGGTCTCGCGGCGCAAACCCTCGGCCAGGCATGCAGCACGCTCACCGCCTCGCTCCGGCAATGGGACCGCGAACGCGCAGACACGGGGAACGCGGCCGTGGCGATGGACCCGGCCTTCCGGAAGGACCTGAGCGAGAGCACCGCCATCCTCCGCACGGTCACCCCCTTCATCGAGGGCAACCCCCTCCACGCCCGCGTCCTCCGCGAACATGGCGGCATCGACGTCTCCGACCTCAAGGCCTTCGCCAACGCCCACACCCGGGCCGCCTCGATCTTCAAGATGTCCCAGTCCGAACGCCGCGAGATCGACCCCGCGTTCAAGGCCGCGGCCCGCCCGCGGGATCCCATGGAAGAGGTGTTCGCCAACGCCGAACGCCTCATCGCCAGCCTCGAACCCGAGCCCGCGATCGCCGAGACCCGCGAGCGACTCCCCGCCGACACCGGACTGGTCCAGGCTCCGACCGACGATCTCGATCCGGATACCGACGCCGCTCTCGAAACCCAGCCCGACATGGATTGGGAGCCCAACTACGATGTCGACTGGGAAGCCCAGGACATTCCCGACTACGACTACCCGCCGGACCGGGAAGCACCGGAAGAGCATTCCGCCAGCATCGTCCCGTCTGCACACAACACCATCGAACCGGCACCCGAGGTTTCACCGGGCCTGGACGCCGGCGACGGCATCCCGCCGCATCGGACTATCCGCGAGGAGCCCGATATAGGCCCCGCGATCGACCCGTCCCCGGAAACCGAACATCGACCGGCCGCCGAAACTCCGGATCGCTCCGCCGACCGCGCTCCCGAAATCCCCGCCGGCACCGCACCCGGCACGCCTCCCGCGCCCTCCCCGGCCGCGCTCATCGACGACCACGCCCTCCGGCTCCAGCGCCACTGCGAGGACGCGGACGCCATGGACATGAATCCCTTCGACGCACCCGGCTGGGACGAGCTCGAGAACGAGCTCAGGGGCTTCCTCGCGCTGCCCGGCCTCCAGCCCGCCGATCTCCGGTATCTCGAGGACGAGATCGGCAAGATCGACGCGACGTACGAAGCCCGCCGGGAAGCCGAAGCCATGTGCGCCAGGCACTTCGAGTACCGCGACGCCCACGCCGAGGAGCTTTTCCACCCCTATGAGGCAGCAACCACTCACCGCGAGCTCACCGGCCGCATCCGGGACGAGGGCCTCGCTATCGCCGCGCTTCCCGCCCTCTCCGACGCCTCGCGCATCGCGTTGCTCCAGGTTTCCGCACCGACCCAATGGGTGGAGCTACTCGAACGCCGCGAAGCCGTCCAAGCCCAGTCCCCCGCCGCCATCGAGCAACGACAACAGCACGCCCAGACACTCTTCGAACAGTACATCGAACGCCGGAACGCTTTTTTCGACGATGCGCTCGACCCCTCGACCCCCACAAGCCTCTTCTCGGAGACCGGAGACGGAATTCGTCACGAGGGAAGATCGCTTCTCGAACTTCCGGATCTTCCCGAAGCCGCCCGCGCCCATCTTGAACAGATCTACGGCCCCGGCGAGCGGGCCGATTCCCACCAGGAACCCGGAGAATCCCGGCAACAGCCCGCCAGAACGTCGTCCCATTCGGCAAGCCGCGCCGACAGCTACGCCACGTTCGGCAACGATTTGAAGCAACATGTCGAAGAGGCCAAGCGCCTCGACCGCCATCCTTACGAAACACCGGGATGGGAGGACCTCGCCAAGCGCTGCGACCATCTGCTGCAATCCGGAACCCTCGAGCCCCACCAGCAGAAGCGTCTCGCCGAGCTCAGCGAACACCACCACGCGTGGCAGGCCAGCCGCGGCCAGGAACGCATGCCGTTCGAGGACAACCGCATGCCGTTCGAGCAGGACAGGGGTCCCTCCTCCGGCATGAGCTTCTGACCGGGAGCTTCTCCGCCCTCTTTCCGCCCGCCTCCCGCTTCCCTATAATCCCGCTCAGCGCTCTCCCGCACCCTCCCGCCGGCATTTCCGCCGCGGGGCAACCACGGTGCGAGCATGAGCGACAGAACCCCCCGCCTCTCCGACGAAGAGCCCTTCAACACCGCCATGTCGGACGCCTTCGCCGACGCCGGCGGCGTCCACGACGCGCTGTTCGAAAACCGTGATCCCGACCCCTCGGCCGCGGCCCGGGATACCGCCAGGGACGGCGTCGATCCGGAAGACGTCCGGGGGCGCAGCCGGGAAGAGGTCGAAACCGCCTACGGGTTGAGCGGCGACAGCGCCACCGCGCGCATAGCCGATGAAATGGCGCTTCACGGCGCCCAGCCGATCGCCAGCGAGCCCGACACCCGCGACGTCTGGCTCAACGGCGACAGTCCACCGACCTTCGAAGGCCCGGTCCCGCCGCATGTCCAGGCCGCGTTCGACCAGATCGGGGCCGGGATCGAGATGCTCATGGAGGTGACCACCCCCGAGGGCTACCGGATGGGCGACGAGCGCGAGCCATTCGTCTGGAGCATCGTCCACGGCTACCACTCCCAGGTCGTCGGCCTCGAAAAACGCATCGACCGGGTGAGCCAGGAGTGCAACACGCTCCGCAAGACCGAGGGCCAGCGGATCTCCGAACAGGGCAGGGACCCCGCATCCGTCGAACTGGAGACCAAAACCCAGGAGCTCCTCTCGCTCGCCTCCATGCGCGACCATTACGAACTGTTCCGCGACTACGCCGCCGATCTCTATTCCCACCATACCGGCAACGTCTGGGCGCCCCGCCGCGGCACCCATGTCAGCCAGACCGGGGACGTCCTCGCGCGCGTCGACGGCAGGGACTTCGCCCGCGCGGCCCGCGCCGGCCACGATACCCGCGAACTTCCCGAGGGGACGCTGATCGCGGTCGCCGGCGGCACCGGATGGACCGACCACGACACGATCTACAAGCGCCTCGACAGATGCCTCAAGGAATGCCCCGACATGGTGCTCGCGCACGGAGGGGCCAAGGGCGTCCAGCAAATCGCGTCCACCTGGGCCAAGAACCGCGACGTGCCCCAGGAGGCGTTCGTTCCGCAATGGAAACAGCACGGCGACGACCGCGGCGCCGCCATCAAGGCCCGCGACGACTCCATGCTGCGGGCGCGGCCGGCGAAGATCGTACATTTCGCCGCCGGCGAGACGCGGCCGCCCCGCCTGTGCACCCAGGCCACCAGGCACAGCATCCCCGTCGAACGAATCAACGAGCGCCCCCTCCGCCAGGAAACCGCCCTCAGCCGCGAAACTTCCCAACCGGGCGAGGCCGCGACCGCCAAGCCCCGCCAGGAGAACGCCGCGGACCGACTCCAGGACCTGAAAAACCCCGTTCCGGAACTCTCCGCCGAACAGATCGGCGGATCGGTCGGCATCGTCCTTCCGAACGGCATGAAAGGCACCCTCGTCACCCAGGACGCGGCCCCCTCCCAGCCCGCTCACCAAACGCCCCCCTCTCTCGCGATCGCCTCGGAGAGCCGGCACGAAGATCCGTCCCTTCCCGAGGGCATGCGCGATCGCAAATACGCCGATGCCGTGCTCCACGGCCCGGGCCAGGTCGCCGAGGCCGCTGCCGCCCCCTATCTCGCTCCGTCGGACGAAGCGACGACGGCCGCCGCGGGAATGCGCGTCATGGTCGATGCCGTCGCGCCGGACACCGAGGAGAACGAGTCGCTCAGAACCTCCCTCACCCACCGCATCGTCGATGTCTTCCATTCCATGATCTCAGGCCCCGGCGGGCTTACCGACCGGACCGACCGGCTCGCCGACCGCCAGAAGGACCTCCACCGCGAAAATTTCGGAGGCGAAATCACCCTCAACCAGATATCCGACACCGGCCAGGAGCTGGAGCAGGGCCACAACAGCCTGAACCTTTTCGAGCAAGCCCGCGCGAAGCTCGCCGAGACCGCCGAGGAGCTGACCGGCGAGAAATGGCTCCCCCGCCCCTCCCCCGACGCGGAACGACCGCACCCGGTTTCCGCCGCCGCGGTCGAGGCGGCCGAGCACGTCGAGCGCCTCCAGAAGGAGCACGACATGGCCCGGATGCCCAAGGGCTTCCCGGTCGCGGTAACCGCCTATCAGGACGGTGCCGACCAGGAGACGGTCGACAGGGAAATGGACCGCGTGCTCGCGCACCGGCCGGACATGTGGATCGCGCACGGCAACACCCACGGAACGCTCCAGATGGTCTCCGACTGGGCGACGCGCAACAACGTCCAGCAAGCCTTCTTCGAGCTCGACAAGGGACAGACGGGGACTTCCTTCATCCGGGCGCGCGACCACCAGATCGTCGACACCGTCAAACCCCGGGGAGTGATCGAATTCAAGGCCGAAAACGGAAAGTCGACGTTCCTTGCCGAGAAGGCCCGCAACGACAGGATCCCGGTCCACCCCGTCGTCGTTTCCAGCGAACCTTCGATCCAGCAGCGCAATGACGAAGCGCAGACCCGCTCCCAGGGCGAATCCATGGGGCAGACCCTGTCAACCGGCAAGAGCGCCGGGATGTCGATGTAGGAAGGGTCGAAACCGGGAAACGAGCCGCCTGAGAGCGCGCCAGACGCGCGAAACGGCCCTCCCGGATGTCGAACCACCCGCGAAGCCCTCAAACACGTCAGCGGCCGTCCACGGCCCCTGACGGCCTTCGGGCGTAAAATCCGCTCTTTCGCGGCGGGGAGGGGTATTTCAGATCGGCGCGTCGGCGAGATCGAGACGGCGCTCGATACGCCCCAAACGCTCAAGCACGTGGTCGAGCCGTTGATGCATCAGGGCGCTGTCGCCCTGCAGATTGGCAACCTGACGTTCGATCGAGGAAATCCGCTGGCGCAGCTCGTCTTGCCCGCGGCGCAGATCGGCGAGCTCCTCGCGAATCGCGCGCAACTGCTCCAACACCAGGTTCTCGACGTCAGCGTTCATGGCCTCACCCTAGCCCGGATAAGGGAAAGCGCCAAGTGACCGGTCCCAGCGGCGCACAACACCATCGCCAATCCCGAGCCTCACGAGATCGTCCTGCAAGCACCCAGGGCGTTTCTAGGAACTATTCCGAGGCCGCCGGGCGGTCCAACCTCGTGAACCCCTCGAACCGCCCCTCCAGACGGGCCATGCGTTCGCTCAGGGCGCTCACCTGCTTGCTCAATTCAGCCACCTGCTTGCTCAGTTCGGCCACCTCCTTCCGCAAACACTCGATCTGCATCGAAAGGCACACCATCCCCGCCAGCGAAATAGCAGGGGTTATCCAGACCTCGATTCCAGCCATTATCCCGCCCTGCCGGTGCGACAGCCCGACGGGCTTGCCCCCAACGACCCGGAGGCCACAGGAATATCCCCTACCCGCCTCAACCCAGCGATCGGTTTCCCGACCCCTCCGCCAGAACCTCGTCGATGCTGGCCGCGGTCAACACCCTCTCCGCCCACGCTTCAAGCTCGGGAGCCGAAGCACCGCGAACCCGATCGCGTACCGCGTCCGCCAATACTCCGAAGCGCAGCTCCATCAGGCGAAGAACGATCCCGGCCTGACCCTTCTCGATGCCCTCGGCCACTCCTTCGGCCCTGCCCTCTGACCTTCCCTGTTCGAGCCAGGCTTCCGCGACGGTTCCCATCAGCGCCTCCCACCGATCCGGCTTCGTCCGACGCAACGACGCCTCAAGCAGCCGCGGCGTCAGGTTCATAATCTCGACAATATACCTCATAAGATGGCGCTCGAAATCGCTACCGGCAAGCGTGCCGCCGGTCATCAGGTCGAGCAGATCGGCCGGAATCTCGTCCGCATGCGCCACGCGGAGCGCCAACAGCCCGGCCAGCACCTCGGGCGCGCGGGACAGCCGGAGCGGTTCGATCTCTCCCAGGTCGTACAGCACATACGCGAAGTCCCTGAGCAGTGGCTGGAGCTCATCCGGTGCGTCGACCATCTCCACAACAGAGCGCGGCACGGTCCATCGCCGCGAGCCGTGATAGAAGACCAGCGGTATAATCGGCGGGAGCCTTTCCCTTACCGTGCCGCGCTCGATCTCGCGCAGCCAGATGTTGACCAGATATTTGAGGATCTGAAGCGGCGTGGCCGCGTCGATGTAGCTCTTGTGCTCGAGCAGGACGTAGATACGCGCATCGTGGCCCGTCCGCAGCCTGACCCGGAAGAGTGCGTCGCACTGCGTTCTCGCGGCGTCGGCGTCTACGAAGCTACCCTCGATCGCCTCCGGCGCGATCTCGGGATCGAGCAGATCCACGACCTCGCGGGGCAAGTATTCGCGCAAGAGTGCTCCCGCTCGACCGGGGTTAGCAACCAGAGCGCGGAACAACGCGTCATGCGGCGTAACGGGCAGGCTCACCGGGTGAGCCCCCGGACGTGCTTCTCACGGCGCTGGACTGGAATCATGCTCGACATCACGGCAGCCTAAACCCAACCCGCCCCAAGCTCGACCGGGGCAGCGGCGATCCCAATCTCGCTTCCCAGCGTTCCGCCACTCCTCTCGAACGTCTTCCAATCCCAGCTCTATCAACTGAAATCCGCACCGGGCTATTTCACGCGCGCGGTAACCGAACAGACCGCCTTCGGCCTCCGGTCGTCGGCAGTCTTCATGCACTTCGCGATCTTCCAGCCGTGCTCGTTCCAGACGATGTGGCGCCACGCATTGGTCGCCACGTCGGCGACTCCAAAACCATCGATCAGACCCCAGCGGGCCTGACCAGCAGCGCCGGCGAGCAACAAGGCCACGGCGCCGGCGGCGACCAGGCCCCGCACCGGCCACTTGTACCAGCGAGCGGCGATGCTAGCTCGAATGTCCCTCCGCCTGTTTTCATCCCCCTTGGCAACCCGAAGATGCTCTTCCAGCGCCTGGGCCGCCTGGGACAACCTCCCAACCTCCTCCTTGTCGAGGGTCCGCACTTTCTCGACCAACTCGCCCGTGCGCTCTTGCACCGCGTCGATAACCAGATCCTTCGCCTCTTTGTTCACCCCAACCAAGGTCTTCATCTGTTTTTCGAACGCCGCCGCAAATCTCGCCTCGAAAGCGCTGACCCACGCCTCCCAGGCCTTCGAAGGCTCTCCGGCATCCGGACGATCCGGAACGCCTCCGGCGGCCTCGGTACCGTTCGCCGGACCGGACCCGGTCCCGGCGAGGGCCCCCACCTCCGGCTCTTCTTCCTTTGCCGGTTCAACCTTCGCAGATTCCTTAGCCGAACCCCCTTCCCGCCCCGCCGCCCTTGGCTGCTCGGCCCCCTCCTCCTCCGCCTCCACTGGCTGCTTAGCCGAACCGCTTTCCGGCACGGCTTCCTTCAGCCCTTGACGCACGGCATCCGGTTCCGGCTCGTCGGCGCCGAGAGCTGCAACAACGTCCTCCCGCTCCGTCGTCTCCACAACGGGAGCGGACTTTTTTGCTTCTTCCTGACTCCGTTCCCGCGCGTCATCCAGTACCGGCGCGGCACCGTCGTCGGCCGCGGCGATTTCCTGTCGCGCCTGCCCTTCCAGGACGGGGGCCGTTTCCTCCTCTTCCTCCGCACTCCGTTCCCGGGCGCCCTCTGATTCCGGCTCAGCGGTCTCAACAGCCGGAACAACCCCGTCTCCGTCTTCCTCTACCTCTTCCACTACCGGGGCCGTTCTCTCCGCCTCTTCCAACTCCGCCTGCCGCGCTTCCTCGGTCATCCTGACCCGCACCCTGATCGCGGCGCCCGGAACGTATTTGATCAGGGACCGCCGGCCCTCCCGGGTGCCGTCCGGGCCGGGCTCTTCTGCGATCTCGTACCACGTCACCTCCTCGGCAACGTCCTCCGCCGAGTAGGGCTCCGGCTCGCCGGCTTCCGACCGTTCGCCGGGATCCTCCCTCTCCACCGCGCGGCGGTGGATTTCAGTCGCGTTGTCAAGCACGCCCTCCCATGGCGGCCCTCCCTGTGACGAGCGGACTGCCGGGGGCCTCTCCTCCGTTTCCTCCGCCGCCTTCGGCGGCGTCCGGTTCTCCTCCGTCATCGCGTTCCCCTTTTTCCGCCTGCTTCTCCGCTTCCGTGCGCCTGCTGGTAACATACATCCCGAACCTTGAGCCCGACGCCGCAGCCCTCTTGCGGAGCACGAACGGGTTGGGGTCCGCCAGCAGCCGCGCGTCCGGGCGCGTCCAGTACCGCGCATGGTTGAGCATGAATGCATCGCGCGGCATGTCCTTGGGCGCGGCAATGACGAACTGATCGTCCGCCCCCATGGTCATGATCTCGTCGGGCGTTACGACCCGTTCCTTTGTCACCGCCACCTGGTCGCTCGTTCTCGCTTGATCGCCGGCGGGCACAGCCGCACCCGGCGGCGGCTGGCCCTGATAGGACTCCGACCACTGCTCGAACCCGGCGAAGCCGATCGCCGCCGAGAGGACCTCCGCTCCCACGACATCGGTGCGCGGAAAACCGAGGACCTGGAGGACCTCGGCGAGCTCGACCAGGACCCGGCGGCTGTCATCGCCCCACGTATTGTCCAGCGCCGAAACCGATTGCGCGAAACACCAGAAATGCACCCCCCTCCCCGCCGCGAGGTTGTAGCCGTCCATCACCGGCTTGAGGTAGCCGAGCCTCGGCATCTCGTCCACGATGATGAGCATGTCGCGCTCGAGCGGCGTCATCGAGGACACCGCGTTCGGGATCGTCACCCAGAGCCGCAGCCAGGCCCGAACGTGCTCGGTCATCTCCTCCGGAACCACCACGAACAGGTCGACGTCGCCCCTCGCCAGCTCCATCGGATCGAAATCCGAGTGCCGGGTGTTCTGGTCCAGCTCGGGATAGTTTAGAAAGGCGAGCTGGTTCGCGATCGTCGAGAAGTTCGACCCGGCCTCCTGATCGCCCACCTGAAGCTGGCGCTCCGCCGCCACGCGGACGAGATCGGCGCAGATCATCTTCTCGGCCTGCCGCATGCTCTCCACCACTTTCTTACGGTCGTCTATCGGCAGCGTCAGCAGCCTGTGGACTTCCTGCAGATTCCGTTCCCTGAATCCATCGCCAAAACGCACCCACGCCACGAACCCCGCGATGATCGCGCGCGCCGATTCGTAGAAGTGCGAGGACGTGTCGTTCCCCCCGCTCGGCGGCGTCAGCAGGGCGTCGAGAAGCACGTTGATGTCCCGCGGCGCCAGCGCGGCGTCCGCGCGGATGAAATCCATCGGGTTGTAGCACCGGCTGCGGGTGGCCGGCAGGTGGAGATCGTCATTCCCCTTCTCGTGCAGCTTCACCACCCCGAAGGGGTCCATCAGCACCGGGCGGCGGCCCATTTCGCGGCGGCGGCGCGCGACGATGCACCAGGTCTCGCCCCTCGGGTCGATCAGCACCGTCGAGCCGGGCCAGCCCCGGCCGCCCGGGGCGAGGTAGTTGAGCGCGATCGTCGCGCCCTTTCCCGTCCGGGGAGGCGCGAAGGTGATCGCCGAACCCTCCAGCGGCCAGGCGATCAGCGGCGCCCGGCCCGACATCCCCGTCTGCCCGAGCAGCACGCCCTGGCCGCGGGCCAAGCGGCGCATGTACTCGTCCTCCAGCAGCTTCGACTTGCCGAACACGTCGGATTTGGACCGCTTCTTCGCCTTGCCCCTGTTGCGCGCGAGCAGCCGCCCGGCCATGTCGCACCAGACCAGCCCCACAGGGATCGCGGCCGCGACCGACCCCGCGACCAGGAGGCTTCCCAGCGCATCGAGCTCGAGCAGCCCGTCGACGAACCGGCCGATGCCCATCGCCGCCGCCGGACGGACCGCCTCCAGCCAGATCATGCCGCCGCAGAGCAGGAGCGCGCCGGTATAGACGCCCATGCTGAGCGCCGCCCGGCGGCCACCGCGATCGAGCCCCATATAGACCGCCACAAGCGCCACCACGGTCACGGCGAGCGCGGCCAGGCGGAGTTCGCGGGGCGCGCCCTCCTCGCCCAACCAGAAGATCCACAGCGCGGCCGCCGCCGGCGGCAGGACCGCGCCCGCGGCGCCGATCGCGAATTTCTTCATCCGTCGAGCCTCGAGTTACGGACGCTGGGCCTGTCCGCCATCGTGAAGTTGGGCCGGGCGCCTCTCAGCCCCGCGAGCCGGCCGAACCCGCCGGTCACGCCGGCCCCGACCTCTCCGGCCGAGACCCATCCCGTCCCCTGCGCACCGATCCAGCCCAGAACCGCGTCGGGCAGGACGTCGATCAGCTTGAAGCAGGCATTGAGAATGCCGTAGGCGACGAAGACGTAGATCGCGAGCATGGCGAGGAAGCTCACCGGCCCCAGCCCGCCGGACGAGCTCGCATCCGCCATCCTTACCAGCCAGGTCTCGTTGAACAGCCCCATGGCGACGACGAACACGAAGTACCCCATCACCAGGCCGAACAGCATCAGCACCGGGCGAAGCAGGAGGCCCGGGAAGAACAGCCAGCCCTGGCGCGCGCCTTCCACCATCAGCCGGTTCCCCTCGCCGCGGGTGACGTGCGCCGCCAGAAAGACCGTCACCGCGAGGACCGCCTCGACCACCGCGAGGAGCCAGCCCAGGATGCCGAAAAGGAAACGGATGAACGGGATCGCCGGCAGGAAATAAGCCAGCACCGCCCCGGCGACCAGGAGCACGCCGATCGCCATCGTGACGAAGCCGTCCATCACGTCCCAGCTCGCCTCGAAGAAGTCGAGCCCCTTGCCGAACAGCGGAATCACCTCGAGAACGTTCACGCCGACGGCGGTCCCCGCCAGCGCTCCGATCGCCGCCAGCCCGGCATCGAGCAGCGCATGCCCGGTCGCGGTCAGGTCCAGCAGGGGGTTGTCGCCGTCCGCCGCGAGCACGGTGTCGAAATCGATGAAATGCATGATCCTGTCGAGCGCGGAGTCGCCGCGCCCCGCGACCGTCGCGCGCGGCCCCGCCCCGCCCCCGGACAGCGCGACCGGGATCGGCTGCCAGGCGACGGACTGTCCGAGAGAGGCAAGGGTCGCCTGGACCGCGGCCCACGCGTCCTTCGACCATTTCTCCACCTCCGGCGAGGGAAGCGACGCCCGCGGCACGTTCCGCGCCGCCGACTGCATCTTTCCGGCCTCGCCGGCGAGCGTCACCACGAAGCTCGCCGCGCCCAGCCAGCCGAGCTCCTTCGCATCCTCGGCCACCGCGTCCCTGAGCGCGAGGTTGCCCACCTGTTCCGCTTCCTTGATCCGAAGCTCGACGATCGCGCGGTAGCTCTCGGCCGTCCCGATCCCGTCGAGCGAGGCGGCGATATCGGGCAGCGGATCCCCGTAGGCCGGCGAACCCGGCACGAAACGGTCCCCGATGCGCCGCGCCAGCCCCACCAGCTGCTGCGCATGCACGACGCCCCAGGCGGATCTGTGGCCCCTCGCGGCGATCCCCCGCGCGCCGTCCTCCTCGAGCCCCACGAAGCGGACCGCGCCGCACATGTCGCGCGGCATCCCGTTGCCGGTCCCGTCATAGTGGCGGATCTCGGCCGAGGGCGCTCCCGTCTTCGCCTTCGCGCGCGACCAGCGCCGTTTCTCCACCGCGGGCGCCGAGGCGTCCGGCTTCTCCATCCAGCCCTGCTGACCGCGCACCTCGAATCCGTCGCGCACCCTCACATAGGGCGCGTCCCCCGCCCGCGCCGCCTGCGCGTTGGCGACGTACATGCAGATTTCGGAGATCAGGGTCCGCGACAGCAGCCCCCGCCACTCGTTCTCGCGCGGTGTCGGCAGCACCGCCCGGCCCTTGCCGAGCGTCTCGACCGCGAGCGGTTCCCAGACCGCGGTCGCGAAATCGCCGCCGACGCGGGCCAGCCCGACCACGACATGCTGCCCGCCCGAGGCCCCGCCGGGCAGCGGCGCCATCAGGGCGACCGCGATCACGATGCGCAGAACCTCCCACCCGCCGAACCCCCAGCGGCCCTCCCGGGCGGTATCCACCGAGCCCGTCACGGTGTGCCAGATCAGCAGGAACCCCGCGAGCAGCAGCACGCCCGAGTTGAACACGAACAGCATTCGCCCGAGCGCCGTCGAATCGTCGAGATCGAACCCGCTCAGGAACCCCAGGATCTTCCTCGTCCCGGCGTCCTCGACGGCGAACAGCCCGGGATCGACGGTCTGCGCGCCCGCGCCGCCAAGCCCGGCGAGGCCGTAAACGAGCAGCGCGGCACCCGCCGACGCGAGCAGGACGCCCGCGGACGCCCCCGTCCGGCCGGCCGGGAGGAGAAGGGTCCGGAACTCCGGGGGGCGGCGGGGCGGCGCGAGCGCGGCCGCCAGGCGGGCGATCCGCCCGGCCGCGCCGCG
>JAJDVM010000207.1 GCA_022826125.1 Defluviicoccus sp. | reverse complement strand
CTGATCGGCAAGCGGGTCATCCTGCGCACCTTCCAGACCACGATGTCGGTGCTGGCGCTGGGCGACCTCAAGTTCGAATACGGCGTTCCCTGGGACAAGGTGCGCTGGATCGTGGCCGACGACGAGGTGATGCCGCTCGGCGACGAGAAAGGGATCGAGGTGGAGCGCGTCGGGCTCGAGGACGATGTCGGTCGCATGCTGGTCGAGGGCGAGGCCGACGCGATGGTCCACCCCCACCCGCCGCCCGCGGTGCTAGAGGCGGGCGACAGGGTGCGGACGCTGTTCCCCGACCGGCGCGCCGAATCGATGGCCTATTTCGCCAAGCACGGCTACTACCCGATCATGCATCTGATGGCGGTGCGCAAGCCGCTGATCGAGGAGCATCCCTGGCTCGCGCGCTCGGTCATGTCTCTATGGGAGGACGCGAAGGCGCAGACCCGGGAGTTCTACGAGGACCCCGGCTGGTCGACGCTCGCCTTCGCGCGCAACGAGTTCGAGGACCAGCTCGCCGCGCTGGGCGCCGATCCCTGGCCGTCCGGCATCTCCGCAAACCGCAGGAACCTCGAGCGATTCATCTCCTATTCCCACGACCAGCGCCTGATCGAAGCGCCGGTCCCGGTCGACAGCCTGTTCCACGAATCGACCTGGGACAGCTAACGCTCCCACCCCTACGGAGACGCCCCGCCGGCGGCGTTATCGGCCGGTCAGAGACTCACAGGAGCGCCTGACGGATGCAATGCGCCATGGCTTCATGGTCTCCCCCGTTCGACCGTCGTGAGGCTGCCATCCAGGCTTCGCCGTCCAGCCGCGTGAAGTCCAAGCCGTGTCCGGCCCGTTCCGCGAGCCGCTTCAGATATTGGAATTGCGTCCTCCCGTTGCCTTCGCGAAACGCATGGACATGGTTGACGTCGCCCAGAACCGGTCCCACCCCATCCGCAAAGGCCTCCGGGCTCATGCCTTGAAAATACCCCGCCGCGACGACGCGGCGATGCACGTCGGCCATGCCGGCCTCGATGAAACGCCTCGGCTGGAACCGGCTGTCGCCCTTGGCGATTTCGACGGTGCGGATTTCGCCCGCCCATTCGTAGATGTCCTGGAACAGGTGGCGATGAATGGCCCCGAGATGGGCGAGATCGAAGTCGCCTGTCGGCACCGTTTCGAGAAGCCGCTGGGCGACGAACTGCCGCTCAGCCGCGTCCAGCGTTCGGGTATCCCTGATGTCCAGCTTGTTGCGAAGGACCGTGAAGTCGGGCGGATAGCAATAGTCCCGGTCGCTCATTCCGCCGCGGCGACATCCCCGCGGTCTTTGAAGCGTCTCGTGATATGTGCGCGGCGTTGCTGGGGAGACCATCCTTCGCGCTCGAACATCTCGAACATGGCGAGCTCGTCGGGCGACAGCGGGTTCCCCTCGATCGCCTGCAGATGCGCAGCTTCGACCAGCCGCCGGGTCGTCGCGCCACCCTGGCGGCTGGTTTCGTAATTTGCCTTCTTCATGCCCGGAACCTATCACGCATGGTTCTTGCACGCGACCGGATCGTGTGCGCTATGCTGCGGCATCGCCGTTCGCCTTTCGACCGTGCCGACAGCCCCACACACAACGCCTCATCTGTGCGCTCAAAAGGAGACACCCCATGGCCGAGATCCCCGTTCCCTACAGCCATGACGGCCGCGAGTTCGAGGGGATGCTGGTCTACGACGATACGTTGGCAGGACCGCGCCCGGCGATCCTGATGCAACCGGACTGGCTCGGCGTCTCGCGGCACGGGATCGAGATCGCGAGGGATTTCGGCGGCAGCGACTATGTCGTGATGATGGCGGACATGTTCGGCGCCGGGTACGGCGCGCGCGAGAAGAGCTTCGACGAGCTGATGAAGATCTCGCGCGAGGTGCGGGCCGATCTGCCCCACATCCTCGGCTGCGGCGCGGCGGCGGACGCGGCGATGACGGCGGAGGCGGACTCGCGCGGGCTGATCGAGCCCGGCAGGCGCGGCCTCATCGGCTATTGCATCGGCGGCGGCTTCGCCCTGGAACAGGCGCGCGCCGGCGCCGACTTCGGGGGAACGGTCGTCTTCCACGTCACCCTGCCCCAGCCGGTCGACGGGAACGCCGCGCCGGACTTCAAGGGGCCGGTGCTGATCTTTCACGGATCGGCCGACCCGGTGACGCCGCGCGAGATGATCGACGCGCTGGAGGCCGAGCTTACGGAAGCCGAAATCGACTGGCAGACGATGATGTACGGCCACGCCAGCCACTCGTTCTGCGACATCGGCATGTTCAACGAGCTGCAGCGCTACGACGAGAAGCTGACGCGCCAGTCCTACGAGATGACGCGCTACTTCTTCTCCGGGATCTTCTCGTCCTGAGCGGCTACTCGGCCGCGGCGAGGCGGCCGTCGGCGTCGGCGAAGCCCGGCGCGACCTCCTCCATGAAGCGCTGCATCTCGTCCTTGACCCGCTGGTGCGGCTTGAGGCCGACATTGAAGTAGAGGATCACCTCGGCGAAGCCCGCGTCCTCGACCTTCTTCAGCGTCTCGCCGATGGCGTCCGCGCCGCCGACCAGGATCGACTTGTCGGTCAGCCCCTCCGGCGTCATCGCCTTCATGTTCTTCACCATGTCGACGAAGTAGTGATACGTGGGAGGCGCCTTCTCGATGTCCTGCGGCAGCGCGTGGATGCAGCACTCCTGGAAGTAACGGACCTGGCTGGTCCGCGCCGCGAGGTCCTCTTCCGGGCTGTCGGCGAAATGCGCGAAATAGCTGCAGATCAGCCGCCCCGGCGGGTTGCCGTGCTTCGCGCAGGCCTCGCGGTAGATATCGGCCATCTCGCCGAGGCCGCCGAACTGCATCGCCGCGGCGAAGGGCGCGACGACGACGTTGTGGCCGAGCCGGCCGGCGAGCTCGATCGACGGGCGCGAGAAGCAGGCGACGTAGATCGGCGGCGGCGTCTGCACCGGTTTCGGTGTGATGGAGACGTTCTCGAAATCGTAGAAGCGGCCCTTGTGGGTGACCGGCTCGGTCTCGGTCCACAGCCGGTGAAGGACCTCCAGCCCCTCCGCGAAGGCCTCGGTGTTGTTCTCGTAGGGCGCGTCGAGCGGGATGTATTCGCGCTTGTCGTAGCCTCGCCCGGTGGCGAAATCGACCCGCCCGTCGCTCAGCAGGTCGAGCGTCGCCCACTGCTCGGCGACCCGGATCGGATGGTGCAGGGGCAGCACGTTGACCGCCGGGGCGAGGCGGATGCGCTCGGTCACGGCGGCGACGTAGCCGAGAACGATGTCGGGGCAGGAAAGCACGCCCAGGGTGGAGAAATGGTGCTCGCCGATCCAGGCCGAGTGCATGCCCACCGCCTCGGCGTGGATCGCTTCCGCCGCGATGTCGCGGATGTAGTCGTTGGCGGTGCGCTCGTTGCCGACATAGTGGTTGTCGCTCAGCGTGAAGTAACCGAACTTCATGACCGTCCCTCCGGCGGCTCAGCCGCCTTTCCTGATCGTGATGCGGAACACCTCGCCCTCCTCGGCGGCGTCGACGAAGACATGCGACGCCGCGTCGCAGAACGCGCGAAAATCCTCCACGGCGGCCGGATCGGTCGCCAGCACCAGCAGCTCCGAACCGGGATCGAGCGCCTTGATCGCCTTGCGGGCGCGGAGGACGGGCAGCGGGCATTTGAGCCCCGTCGCGTCCAGGCGCTCGGTCATTCCGTCTCCCCTCCAGGCCCCGCCCGCGCAAGGACCGATTGGCTGGGGCGCCAGGAATCGAACCTGGGATCACGGGATCAAAACCCGTTGCCTTACCGCTTGGCTACGCCCCAGCAACAGGCCACGGGCAAGATAGGGTCAATCGATTGGACCGGCAATAACGCCCGCCCCGGCGGACGTTCGGAGCTGCGTGGCGCGCACCCACCACCCGGGGCGGTCGGCCGCGATCCGTCCGGCCGCCTCGCTCGCGGCCTCCTTCGACGGGAACAGCCCGAAACAGGTCGGCCCGCTGCCGGAGAGGCGGGCCATGAGGCAGGACGGCTTCGCCCGGATCGTGTCGAGCGCCGCGTCGATCTCCGGACAGAGGCGCCGCGCGCCCGGCGCAAGATCGTTGCGCGTCCCGGAGAGAACGGCCGCGAGCGCGGTAACGTCGGCGGGGGCGGCGTCGAACGACACCGGCGCGGAAAACGGCCCCTCGCGGGCGGCGAACGCCTCGGCGGTCGGGAGCGGGACCATCGGGTTGACCAGCACCATCGGCACCTCGGGCAGCGCCGGCGCGGCCGCGATCCGCTCGCCGATGCCGCGCACGATCCCGGTCCGCGCGAAGAGACAGACCGGGACGTCCGCGCCGAGATCGAGCGCGAGCGCCTGGAGCCTGTCCGCCGGAACCGAAAGCCGCCAGAGCGCACACAGGGCGCGCAGCGTGGCCGCGGCATCGGCCGATCCGCCGCCGATCCCGGCGGCGACGGGAAGCGCCTTGTGCAGCCGGATCCGGGCGTCGGGCGGGATGCCCGCTTCCGCGGCCAGCGCCCGGGCGGCGTCCATCGCCAGATTATCCCCGCCGGCGTCCAGCGCACCGGCGAACGGCCCGTCGATCTCGAGCGTGAGTCCCTTGCCGCCTCGGACCTCGATGCGGTCGTGGATCGCGGCAAAGGCCACGAGGCTTTCGAGCTCGTGATAGCCGTCCGGGCGGCGGTCCGTCACGTGGAGGAAGAGGTTGATCTTGGCCGGCGCCTCGACGCTGACATCCGGCGCGGCGGCCGTCATGGCGCGATCAGCGCGCGCCGCCGCCGGCCTTCGGCGCGGAAAGGCCTCGCGCGATCTTGCCCTCGATGATCCCTACCTGATCGGGCTCCGGGTCGAGGTTGAGGGCGCGGCGCCACTGGAAGGTCGCTTCGTTGCGGCGTCCGACCCGCCAATAGGCGTCGCCCAGGTGATCGTTTACCGTGGGGTCCAGCGGCTCCAGCTCCGCCGCCCGCTCCAGCTTCTCCACCGCCCCGGCATAGTCGCCCATCCGGTACAGCGCCCATCCCAGGCTGTCCACGATGGCGCCGCTCTGGGGCTCGAGCTCGACCGCGCGCTCGATCATCCTGCGCGCATCGTCGAGTTTGATCCCCTGGTCGACCCACGAATAGCCGAGATAGTTCAGAAGGTAGGGCTCGTCGGGCGACAGCTCGATCGCGGCGAGCAGGTCCTTCTCGGCGCGGGGCCAGTTCTTGGACCGCTCGAGCGCGATACCGCGGGAGAAAAGCAGTCTCCAGTGCTGCGGTCCGATCGTGCCGATCCTGTCGATCGCGGCGTCGTAGGCTTCCACCGATTCCGGGAACCGTTTCTCGCGGCGGAAGAGATCGCCGAGCGTCGTCAGCGCATCCGTCCGCTCCAGGCGCTCCGTGGCCATCCGGCGCAGCATCCGGATCGCCTCGTCCCCCCTGCCCAGCCGCGAAAGACCGCTCGCGCGCCGAAGCCTCGCCGACCAGGACAACGGAGAAGCCTTGTCCACCCGCGCATAGGCCCTTATCGCGGCCTCATCGCGTCCGACCGATTCGAAAATCTGCCCGACAAGGACGCGGGCGGACGGAAAATCGGGTCGAAGATCGAGCGCGAACTGTCCGTAGATCAGGGCCAGCTCGGTCGATCTCGCCCTCAGCGACAGGGTGGCGGCGTTGAAGAACACCTCGGCCGCGCCTTCGATTCCGTCGGCCGCAACCCGTTTCGGCAGCTTGCCCGCGAGGAGATCCGCGAGCTCGCTCTCGATCAGGGACGAGCGGTTCCGGTCGGCGATGAAAGCGCGAAAGCGCCGTTCCGCTTCGCCGGTATCGCCGTTCCGCCGCAGGAACGAGCCGATCGCCTGGACGAAACGGGCGGAGGGCTGCCGCATCTCTTCGTCGGCCGCGAGATACTCGCGCTTCGCCTCCTCCGGCCGGTCCGCGAGATCCAGGATCAGCGCGGCGTGGAGGCTGCGGTAAACGGCCGTGTTGCGATTGTCGCCCGGTTTGCGGAGCGTCTCGACAGCCTCATCGAAACGTCCCGATCCGGCCTCGGCCCACGCCGAAAGCAGCGGCCCGTAGAACGGTTCGCGACCCCGGGGCAGGATGGTCGACAGCCGTTTCCTGGCGGAATCGAACCTGGCGGCCTTGAAATCGCCCACCGCGAGGGAGAGCCTGGCGAGCGGCGCGTCTTCCTCGATCGCCAGCAGCCGGCGGGCAAGCGCGCGCGCCGAATCGGCCTGCCCGCTTGCCAGCTTCGCGACGAGGGCGCGCCTCAGCAGGCCCGGCGCCGGAGGCGGCACCTTGAGAGCATCGCTCATATACCGCGCCGCGGCGTCGAAATCGCGCTGCCTGAAGGCGTGGCGCCCGGCCAGATAGCTGCCCAATTCGAGGGCGGAGCCGGCTGCCGCCGGACCGGACGGAGTCTCCGCCGTCCGGGCGTGACGGGCGGGAAGCATCGATGCGCTCGCCACCGCCAGCGCCAGAAGGAAGCACGCCGGACGCGCCCATCCCGCGAGGCATCGTCCGAGCGTCGTGCCCGTTATGACCGGGTGGGATCGTCGCATTCGTGCGCGCGTCATGTCCGTCTCGGATGGTGGGTCCGGAGTATACACGCGATGATTCGCGCCGGGAGTCCCGAAGGCCCGATATCCCGGGGTTTCGCTGTTGCGGTCCGGTCGAGACTCGGATCGCGGCACGCCGGCGCTTCCCGCCCTTGTCCCCGCCGTGCCTTACCCCGTCATGATCGGCGAAGTCCGACCATAACGGTGGGCAAGATGGGAAACGGTCCCGACAAAGGCGGACAGACCCTGATCTGGATTTCTCACCAATGTCTGCCGGAAAGCCCGCGCCGTCGCCGACCCCGAGACCGTCACCCCGGAACAAGTCCTGGGTGACAACCGAGCCAGTGACGAAGTGCGTGCGTCACCGGACCCGGCAAGAACCGGGCAAGTCCCTGACGTGCGGTAATATTCTCGTATTCGACGCTTGAAACGCCGATCGTTCGTGAGAAATCCGATTACGCATATAAAAAAGATATTTGAAAATCCCAATGAATATACTTTTTACACGAAATCCGGTGTATCCTGCCGCCATGGAATGCCGCGCCGCGCTCGGGTGACGCCAGGGGTCGAGGACCGCGATGGATCGGGGTTCGGGGACCGGGCGCGTCGCAATGCCCGCCCTCCAGGCCGGTCCGGGTCGCCGTCATCCCGAAGGCGATCGGCGACGGGGGTTTCACGGGCGAAGGCGCCGCGGCCCGCGCCACGCACCGGCAGGAGACAAGTCATGAGAAAGATATTCGCGACGGCCCTGGCGCTGACCTGGCGGCGCTGCCGTACCCGCCGCCGAACCCGTTCCGGATCACGGTCACGCTGACCATGACCAACAACGCCGGCCAGACCGGCCAGGGCACCGTCACCTACACGACGCATTGGTAGGAAACAGAGCATGAGAAAGACATTCGCGATAATTGCGGTGCTCGGCCTCGCGATTTGCCCCGTCCCGTCGAGCGCGGAGACCGTTGCGCGGTCCGGACCTTCGCTGGTGGTCGACGGAGTCGAAGACGCCGGCAACGGCATCATGCGGGTGTCGTGGTCCCTGCAGTTTTTGGCGAACAGGACCTACAGGCACAACCATCTCGAAAAGGTGTGCGTGGGGTGGAAAGAAGTCGTCGACGGAGTCCTGCAGTCCGGATATGACGAGGCGTGTTTCACTTCGGAAATGTCCAGCCAGGCGGACCTGAATATCGATACGGGCCTCGGGGCGGACGGACCGACCACGGAATACGCCCTGGCGTTCGCGGTCTATTACGGCGGCGCGATGAATCAGCGGGATGACTGGTGGCAAACCCGCATTGTCATGAACGAATAAACCGGGAGACCCGGTTCTGGACCCTGCAATATTACGACACCGCCGGGACCGGTCTCGTCGGCGGCATTCTGGAAATCACCGCCAAGTCCGCCGCACGGCCGCGGGCGCTGCCGTACCCGCCGCCGTGGCCGACCTCGAGACTGTCAGCCTGGAGCAAGTCCGGGGTGACAACGGGGCCAATAACAAAGTGCGCGCGTCACCGGACCCGGCGAGAACCGGGCAAGTCCCCGGCGTGCGGTTATATTCCTGTATTCGACGCTCGAAACGCCGATCGTTCGTGAGAAATCCGGGCTATACCGGACAGCAGCAGGGTTTCGCGGGCTACATGTTCGGGTAGTTCGGCCCGCCGCCGCCTTCGGGAACCACCCAGTCGATGTTCTGGCGGGGGTCCTTTATGTCGCAGGTCTTGCAGTGCACGCAGTTCTGGGCGTTGATCTGCAACCTCGGACCGGAGTCCCCTTCGGTGACGATCTCGTACACCCCGGCCGGGCAATATCTTTGCTCCGGCGCGTCGTAGAGTGCCAGGTTGACGTCGATCGGGACCGACTCGTCTTTCAGCCGCAGATGGACCGGCTGATTCTCCTCGTGATTGGTATTCGAAACGAAGACCGAGGAAAGCCGGTCGAACGTGACTTCGCCGTCGGGCTTCGGGTAGTCGATTCGCGGTGCGTCGGACGCTTTCCTCAGCGAATCGTGGTCCGCCCGATGGCCGAAAGTCCACGGCGCCCGGCCGCGAAAGAGAAAAGTATCGATCGCGGCGTAGGCGAGACCGGCCCAGAGTCCCCAGCGGAAGGCGGGCCGGAGATTGCGGACCGACTTCAGCTCCCGCCAGACCCAGCTCCGGCGCAGCGCGTCGGGATAGGCGTCGAGTTGCGCGCCGGGATCGTCCCCGCCGAGCGCCTCGAAGATCGCCTCGGCCGCGACTATCCCGCTCTTCATGGCGGTGTGAGTGCCCTTGATCTTCGGCACGTTCAGGAATCCGGCCTCGCAGCCGACGAAAACGCCGCCGGGGAAGGCGAGCCTCGGGATCGACTGGAAGCCGCCCTCGTTGACGGCGCGCGCGCCATAGGCGATGCGGCGCCCTCCGACGAACGTGGGACGGATCGCCGGGTGGGTCTTGAAGCGCTGGAATTCCTCGAAAGGCGACAAGTGCGGGTTGGAGTAGTCGAGCGCGATCACCAGACCAACGGCGACCTGGTTGTCCTCCAGGTGGTAGAGGAACGAACCGCCATAGGTGTCGGACGCGATGGGCCAGCCGAAGGAATGCACGACGCGGCCCGGATGGTGGTTGGCGGGGTCGACCTCCCACAACTCCTTAATGCCAATTCCGTAGGTCTGGGGCTCGCTGTCGCGGGCCAGGTCGAAGCGATCGACCAGCGTCTTGCCGAGAGAACCGCGGCACCCCTCGGCGAACACCGTCTGGCTTGCGTGCAGCTCGACTCCCGGCTCATGGTTCGGACCGGGCTCGCCGTCGCGGCCGAGTCCCATATCGCCGGTGGCGACGCCCTTGACCCGCCCGGCGTCGTCGTACAGCACCTCGGCGGCGGCGAAACCGGGATAGATTTCGACGCCAAGAGCTTCCGCCTCCGCCGCCAGCCAGCGGCAGAGATTGCCCAGGCTGATGATGTAGTTGCCCCGATTGCGCGTTTGCGGCGGTGTCGGGAGCCGAATGGCGGCCCCCTTGGTGAGCAGCAGGAACCGGTCTTCCGCGACGGGCGTGTTGAGCGGCGCGCCTCTCTCCAGCGCGTCGGGAAAGAGCTCGAACAGCGCGCGGGGCTCGATCACGGCGCCCGAAAGAATATGGGCGCCGACCTCCGAGCCCTTCTCGACCACGCAGACGCCGATATCGCGGTCTTGCGCCGCCGCCAGCTGCTTCAGCCGGATCGCCGTCGAGAGCCCGGACGGACCGGCGCCCACCACGACGACGTCGAATGCCATCGATTCCCGTTCCAAGGCCTGCCCCATCTCACCGCGAACGCGGCGTGTATAGCACAGCGCACCGCCTGTTTCCCGATGGGCCGGCTGTGGTAGGGTCGGACATGGCCGTTGGCGGGGCGATCACATCGGTGCTCGCGTGGCAGATCGAGGCCGGTGCGGACGAGGCAATCGCCGAGACGCCGTTCGACCGGCTCGCGGTTGCGTCCGCGCGCCCGCGTCGAAGCCCGGAACCCGCGCCCGAAGCGGCGCGGCCGACCGGGCGGACGGCATCTGCCCCGGTCGCGGCGGGCGCCGGGGAGGCGGCCGCGGCGGCGACCGACCTCGAATCCCTGAAAGCGGCTTTCGAAGCCTTCGACGGTTGCGCCCTCAAGGAGACCGCCACCAATTTCGTCTTCGCCGACGGCTCCCCGAATGCACGCCTGATGTTCATCGGCGAGGCGCCGGGAGCCGAGGAGGACCGTCAGGGTCTGCCCTTCGTCGGTCCCGCCGGACGGCTTCTGGACCGTATGCTGGCGGCGATCGGCCTCGACCGGAGCGAGGTCTATATCACCAACATCCTTCCCTGGCGCCCGCCGGGAAACCGCAACCCTACCGATTCGGAAATCGCGCTTTGCCTGCCGTTCATCGAAAGGCACATATCGCTGGTGGATCCGGCGGTGCTGGTCGCCGTCGGGGGCACGGCGGCGAAGGCGCTGCTCGACACCCGCGAGGGCATCATGCGGCTGCGCGGACGCTGGTTCGACTATGCCGTCCCGGGTTCGGACGCCCGGATACCGCTGCGGGCAATTCTTCATCCGGCATATCTGCTCCGTCAGCCCGGCGGGAAGAGAGACGCGTGGACCGACATGATCGCCATCAAGAAACGGCTCGCCGGGCCCGGGACGACGGGATGACGGGATACCAGCGTCGACCGGGCCTCGCCTCGCGGGCCGTTGTTGCGGGTTTGCTGGCGGCGGGCGCTTTCCTGGCCGCGCCCCCCGCGCATGCGCAGAAAGCCGGCGCGGCCGAAGACCGGAGCGCACACGCCGAACGGACCGCCCTGCCGCGGGTCATCGCGGCCGGGGACGCGGCCCGGTACCGGCGAATCTTCGAATTGCAGGAGAAAGGAAGCTGGCGGGCGGCGGACCGGGAAATCGGGAAGCTCGGCAGCCGGCTCCTCATGGGTCACGTCCAGGCCCAGCGCTACCTGCACCCGACCAAGTACCGCTCGCGCTACAACGAGCTGGAGCGCTGGCTCAGATACTACGCCGACCATCCGGAGGCGCAGCGGATTTACCGTCTTGCCATGCGCCGCAAGGGGAAATCCAGCCGGCGGCCGAAGCAGCCGACCGCTCTCAAGCCCAAGATCAACGGAGTCGGCCGGTATTCGCCGACTTACGGCTACGACTCTCCGCGCCGCCGCAGCGCCGCCTCGAAACGCGCCGTGGCGAAGCGCATCCGTTCCATCCGCTACCACGCGCGCGCCGGCCGGCTGAAGCGCGCTCGGCAGATACTCGGCTGGCGTTCCACCAGACGAATGCTCGACCCGACCGAGACGGCCATCGCGCGTTCCCACCTCGCGAGGGGATATTTCTTCCACGGCTCGCCGGAGACCGCGCACAGGCTGTCGGCGGGCTCGGCCGGACGGGCGGGCCGCTACATGCCGATGGCCTACTGGATCGCCGGGCTCTCGGCGTACCGGGTCGGAGAGCATGCCGAGGCCGCGACCCATTTCGAGGCGCTGGCGGACGATCCCTCGCTGCCCCCGTGGTGGGCGTCCGGAGCGGCGTTCTGGGCGGGGCGCGCCAGCCTGGTCGCGCAAAAGCCCGACCGGGTCCGCTACTGGATGAACCGGGCGGCGCAGTACCCGCTGACCTTTTACGGCCAGCTCGGGGCCCGCGTCCTCGGCCTGGAGCGCGACTTCGACTGGCGCATGCCGAAGCTCACGGGGGAGCAGGTCAAGATCCTCATGCGTCATCCCGCGGCCCGGCGCGCCATCGCCCTGCTGCAGGTCAACGAGCACGACCGCGCCGAGAACGAGCTGAAGGCCCTTACCTCGATCGAAGGCGGCGAGCTCGGCAAGGCCCTGATGGCGCTCGCCGACACGGCCAGGCTGGCGTCGCTTTCGATCCGGACGGTTTCGATGGTCCGGGAGGAAGACGGCACCGCGCCGGACGGCGCGCGCTTCCCGTTGCCGCGTTGGCAGCCTCGCGGCGGATTCACCGTCGACCGCGCGCTCATCTACGCGTTCATGCGCCAGGAGTCCCTCTTCAACAGGCGCGCCAAGAGCCACGCGGGAGCGCGCGGCCTGATGCAGCTGATGCCGGGCACCGCCGGTTTCATGACGGGCAAGCGGTTCCGCGGGGTCCGCCGCAACCAGCTCTACGATCCGGCGCTCAACATCTCGATCGCCCAGCGCTATATCCGCTACCTGATCGATCACGACACGGTGAAGGGCAGCGTTCTCAAGCTGGCCGCGGCCTATAACGGTGGGCCGGGAAACCTCAACAAGTGGTGGCGCCGGGCGTCGCGGCGAAAGGCGACCGATCCGCTGATCTTCATCGAGACGATCCCCGCCGGCGAGACCCGCAACTATGTCGAGCGCGTGCTCGCCAATCTGTGGATCTACCGCAGCCGGCTGGGGCAGGAGGCGCCGACGCTCGACCGCCTCGCCGCCGGCCAGGTGCCGATATACGAGCCGCTCGACGGCAACTCGAACGTGGTGGCGCGGAATGAGCGGAATTGACGAGGCGATTCCCTTCGTGGCGATCAACATCGCGGTCATGACGGTGTCGGACACGCGGACCGAGGACACCGACCGGTCCGGCGCGACGCTCGTCGAACGCCTGGAAAAGGCGGGTCACCGGCTGGCCGACAAGCGGATCGTTCCGGACGAACGGGCGGCCATCGAGGCGCAGCTCCGTCAATGGATCGCCGACCCGGAGGTGGACGCGGTGATTGCCACCGGCGGCACCGGGGTCACCGGCAGGGACGTCACGCCGGAGGCCTTCGAAGCCGTGTTCGAAAAGGAAATCCCCGGGTTCGGCGAGCTGTTCCGGATGATCAGCTTCGACAAGATCGGCAGCTCGACGATCCAGTCGCGGGCGATGGCGGGGGTGGCGGGCGGCACCTACCTGTTCGCCGTGCCGGGCTCGACCGGCGCCTGCCGCGACGCCTGGGACGAGATCCTGGTCTACCAGCTGGACATCCGGCACAAGCCCTGCAATTTCGTCGAGCTGATGCCGCGGCTCAACGAGCACCGCGCGGGGAGCTCCGCCTGATCCGCCACCTTGCGTAGGATCCGGCGTCGTCGACATCCTCCAGCATTTCGAGAATGGCGACCTTCCGGCGGACAGACACGTTCGCGCGCGTGTCGGCAAGAGCGTGCGGGCTCGACCAGCGGACGCCGTCGAACAGGTCGCGCGTCGCCACGCCGGGACGCCGCCCGACCAGCCAGTAGCCTCCGTCGACCGCCGGCCCGAAAACCAGGTCGGCGCTTCGGAGCGCGGCGAAGGCGCTTTCGACATGCCGCGCGACGAGCTCGGGAATGTCGCTCCCCACGATGGCGACGGGCACCGTGCGGTCGCGCGCCAGAATCCGCCCCATCCGCGCGCCGAGGTCGCCGCCCCCCTGCCCCGTCCGGACGATCCCCGCGGGCCATGGCGACACGCCGTGGGCCGCCCTGTCGGGCGTCACCGCGAGGACGGTTTCCCAGCGCGGGTCGGCCCCGACCTTGCACAACAGACTGTCCGTCGCAGCGCGGTAGAAGCGGAGTGCCTCGACCGCGCCCACGCCCGCCGCCAGGCGTCGCTTGACCGCACCCAGCACCGGCGCGCGAACGAAGACGTAGAGCCTCGGGCGCCTCCTCATCGGTAGATGCGCGCGATGGCGCCGGGCGGGACGCCGAGGAAATAGAGCCCGAGGCAGATCAGGTTGCGGCCGGAACGGCGCAGATAGCCGGACCTCCGGTAGCGGACCGCGGATGTCACGGCGGCAACGTCGAGCACATCCAGGCGGCGGCGTCCGATGCGGCGGACGAAATCGACATCCTCCATCAGCGAGAGCGGCCGATACCCGCCGAGGGACTCATAGAACGCGCGGGAAATGAGCAGCCCCTGATCGCCGTAGGGGAGGCCGAGCGCGGCGGTGCGCCAGGCGACGATCGCCTCCAGCCTGCGCGCCGCGGGCGCGGTGTCGTCGAGCGCGAAGCGGAACGCCGCCGCGCGCTCCCGGCTCGCCGGATCGGCGCAATAGCCGGAGACGGCGCGCGACCACCCCTCCCCCGGAACCGTGTCGGCGTGGAGAAAAAGCAACCAGCGCCCGCGCGCCCGGCTCGCTCCCTCGGAAAGCTGGAGCCCCCGGCCGGGAGCGGACGCGACGACCCGTGCGCCGTGCCGTTCGGCGATCTCCTCCGTGCCGTCGGACGATCCGCCGTCGACCACCAGGACCTCGCAAGTCCCTTCCGACGACGCGGCGAGCGCTCCAAGCGTCTCCGGGAGCACGGCGGCCGCGTTCAGCGCCGGAATGACGATGCTGAGGTCCGGTTGCACGCCGGGTTTCTGAAGCCTCTCCCGGGGAATGTCCATAGACGACAAATGTTCTTGTTATGTTCTC
>JAJDVM010000140.1 GCA_022826125.1 Defluviicoccus sp. | reverse complement strand
TCACGTGCAGCAGGCGGCGGAGAAATCGTTCAAGGCATGGCTCGCGCTCCTGGGCGCGGCCTATCCGCTGGTCCATGACCTCGAAGAGCTGCTCGAATTGCTGTCGGCCCGCGAGCTGGACGCCGAGCGTTTCGGCGCGCTGACCGACTACAGCCCTTATGCGGTCCAGCTCCGCTATGCCGGGTCCGTTCCCGACGCCGCCCCGCTCGACCGTGACGCCGCGACGGTGCAGGCGGAGGCCTTGCTGGAGGAGGTCCGGCGGCGTCTGGCCGAGGCGGAGGCCTCGTAATCCGGCCCCCGCGTCATGGTCGGCGGAGGCCGACCATCCACGAGTTTTTTCTTTCCTGCCGGTCGGACAAAATAACAAAACGTGGATGCTCGGCCTTCGCCGAGCATGACGGTGAGGTGGGCGGCGTGCGTTTCTTCCGCCCACGGCCTCTCACCCGCCCCGCCCCTCCGCCAGCCCGTACCTCGTGCTCCTTCCCCCCGCCCCGCTCCTCACCAGGATCCCCCGCCCGACCAGCTCGTTGATGTCGCGGATCGCGGTCTCGCGCGAGCATCCCGTCATGGCGGCCCAGCGGGACGAGCCGATCCCGGCCGGGAGGCCGGCGCGGAGGCGGTCGAGGACGGTTCGCTGGCGCGGGTTCAGCCCGTCGTCCTCATCCGCAGCGGCCGGGGCGGCCTCTCCGGCCGGGCCGGCGAGCGCGCGGTGCGCGTCGGCGGAGGCGCGGGCGAGGCAGAGGAGGAACCATTCCAGCCATTCGGTCGCGCCCGTCCCGCCGGCGAGCGCGGCTTCGATGGCGCGGCCGTACGCCCGGCGCTCGCGGGCGATCCGGGCGCCCGGGCTGTAGAACCTGACGCCGCTCGCCTCCGCGCCGGCCAGCGCGAGGTCGGCGGCCGCCCGCGCGATCGGCCCGTTGCCGTTCTCGAACGGGGAGAGCGCGAGGAAGCGGAGATGGGCGAGGCCGGCGGCGATCACGGGCTCGGCGCCGCGCGCGTCCTCGAACCATGCGAGGAAGGCGTCCGTCCCCTTTGCGCGGCCCGGGCGCACGCGGCGGGAGCCGGGGGTTCCGAGCGCCGCGTGCCAGGCGCCCAGCCGGTCTCTGGTCAGCGGCGCGGCAGGGTCGCTGGCGGCGTCGAGCGCGATCTCGGCGATCCCGTCCAGCGGGAGGTCCGGCGCGCCGCCGAGCCGGCCGGCGATCGAAGCGCGCACCCGGCCGGCATCGAGGCTGCGCCCTTCCAGCGCGGCCGAGGCCACGACGTCTTCGGCGAGCGTCATGAGCACGACCTCGCGTCGGGATGCCGCATCGAGCGCGTCGGCCCGGCCCGCCAGCCTCCCCTGCTCGTAGCGCGCCCGGGCGAGCGGCGCGGCGAGCCGGCCCATGTCGAGCCCGTTAAACACCCCTTATTCGTGTCACGTCATGACACAAATAGCAAGCCCGTTTCCGCGCCCGTCCCGCCCCGCGCGCCCGGATTCGCCGAGTCCCGTCCCCCGGGGACGCGGATCGCCCCGCGCCGCGAAACGATGTTACGCGGCAAGAGCGTTTTTGCCACTTACGGCATGTTCTTCACACGGAGGATAAGTCAACAAGGTTGACCTTTGTTTCACGTGAAACATTAGCGTTTCACGTGAAACGGCGGGCGTCCCTCGATACGGCGCTTCGCGCCTACTCGGGATGAGGGAACAGGAAAACCCTCACCCTGAGTAGCCGCCGAAGGCGGCGTATCGAAGGGCGGCCGCCCGCCTACGCCGCCGCGCCGTTCGGCTGCCAGGCGATCATGCGGAGCTCGCCGAGCTCGCGGTCCATCTTGCGCCACGTCTCGCCGCCGTCGGTGGAGCGGAAGATCTGGCCCATGATGGTGCAGCAGAAGATCAGCATCGGGTCGGCCGCGTTGGTGCCGATCCACCAGATCGTCGAGTTGATCGGGCCGGGCAGCCCGGCGTCCTCCCAGGTGAGGCCGCGGTCGCGGCTCCTGAGCAGGCGCCCCCGGTCGCTCGACGGGCGGTCGCCGGCCGACATGAACACCACGCCCGAATCGTCGGCGCGGCGCTCGATGCAGCGCATGTACACCCAGGGCGCGACCTCGGGCACCTCGATCAATTGCCAGCTCTCGCCGTTGTCCGTGCTCCTGTGCAGCCCCTCCTCGGTCGAGATCAGCAGCGTGCGCCCGCCGTCGTCGTCGAAGAAGACGAGGTTGTGGGTGTCGTCCGAGACCAGCCCCTCGTTGAGCTTCTCCCAGGTCTCGCCCAGGTCGCGGGTGCGGTAGAGCCCGTCGATCTCGACCGTCACCCAGACCGTCCCGGGCTCGACCGGATCGAAGCGGATCGAGGTCACCCGAGGCGTGTTGATGAACCAGCACTCCGAGAGGTTGTCGAGGTCGCAGCGGGTCCAGCTCGCGCCGTTGTCGGTCGAGCGCCAGATCTGCGCCGGTCGGGTGCCGGCGAAGATCGTGTCCGGGTCGTGCGGCGACTGGGCGATCTGCAGGATCTGCAGCTCGTCGAGCGGCGAGGGGACGTAATTCCAGCTCCCCCCGTCGCGCTCGGCGCGCGCGTCGGGCGCCCAGCGATAGACCCCCTGGTCGGTGCCCGACAGCACCTCGCCCGGCCGGTCGGGGTGGGTGGAGAGGCACCAGCAGCGCGATTCGTTGTAGATCCCGCCGGTCGGCGTCCAGGCCCGGTTCCAGGTCTCGCCGACATCGTGGCTGAACCAGACCGAGTGGCCGACCGAGGCGGCGTAGGCGGTGACGTCCATCCCTGTCCTCCCTTGCGGTTCGCTTGACACGCCGCGAGCGCCGCATCCAGATTTGACGCGAGGGAAGATCAGGATGGACCACATCGCCGACGCTGCCAAGGCGCCGTTCGCGGCGACCCGGCTCGCCCCGCCCTCGGTCGAGGCGGAGGCGACCGGCGACGGCGGCTGGCTGCTCCGCCAGCCGGTGCCGCTCGGCGCGGTGCCGGACCATCTGATCGGGGTGCTGAGGGAGCGCGCGGCGGACGCGCCGGACCGGACCTTCCTCGCCGAGCGCGACGGGGCGGGCGGCTGGCGGCGGCTCGACTATGCGGGCGCCGCCGCGAAGAGCGCCGCCCTCGGCCAGGCCCTGATCGAGCGCGGCCACGGGCCCGACCGGCCGGTGGCGATCCTGTCGGACAACTCGATCGATTTCGGCCTCCTCCAGCTCGGCTGCATGCACGTCTCGGTGCCGGTCATGCCGGTCTCGCCGGCCTACTCGCTGATGTCGCAGGACTTCGCCAAGCTCAAGGGGGTGATCGCGCACCACGACCCGAGCGCGGTCTTCGTCGACCGTTCCGGCCCGTTCGCCGCCGCGCTGGAGGCGCTCGACATGGAGGGCCGCACCCTCGTCACGAGCGACGGCGAGGGCGGCAGCGAGAGCCTCGCCCGGTGGGCGGAGACCGAGCCCGGCCCGGAGCTGGAGGCGCGCCTGGCGGAGGTCGGCCCCGACACGGTGGCGAAAATCCTGCTCACCTCGGGCTCGACCGGGCTGCCGAAGGGGGTGATCAACACCCAGCGCATGCTGTGCGGCAACCAGGCGCAGACGATCTTCTCCTACCCGTTCCTGCTCGAACGCCCGCCGGTCATCTGCGACTGGCTGCCGTGGAACCACACGTTCGGCGGCAATTTCTGCTTCAACATGACGATCTTCCACGGCGGCACCTTCTATCTCGACGACGGCAAGCCGGCGCCCGGCCCGTTCGACAGGACGCTCGCCAATCTGCGCGAGGTGAAGTCGACCCTCTATCTCAACGTGCCGCGCGGCTACGACATGCTGGTGAGCGCGCTCGAGGCCGACGCGGAGCTGCGCGACCGGCTGCTGGGCGACCTCGACGTGCTGTTCTTCGCCGGCGCCGCGCTGCCGCAGTCGCTGCGCGAGAAGCTCGACGCGCTCTCGGTCGCCGCGCGCGGGGCGAGGACGCCCATCGTCACCTCGCTCGGCTCGACCGAGACCGCGCCGGCCGGGACCTACATGACCTGGGATTCGGATGCCTGGGGCAATGTCGGGGTGCCTCTGCCGGGCGTCGAGGTGAAGCTGGTCCCCAACGGCGACAAGCTGGAGGCGCGCTTCCGCGGGCCCACCATCTCGCCCGGCTACTGGGGCGCGCCCGAGCTCACCCGGAAGGCGTTCGACGAGGACGGGTTCTTCCGGATCGGCGACGCGGTGAAGTTCCTGGATGAGGACGACCCGGCGCAGGGGCTGGTGTTCGACGGGCGGGTGACGGAGAACTTCAAGCTGCTGTCGGGCACCTGGGTCGCGGTCGGCACGCTCCGCCTCGCGGTGATCTCGGCCGCGGCGCCGGTGCTGCAGGACGCGGCGATCACCGGCCACGACCGGGACGAGATCGGCATCATCGGCTTCCCGAGCCTCCCCGGCTGCCGCGCCCTCTGCCCCGACATCGCGGACGACGCGACGCTCGCCGACGTGATCGCCCGGCCCGAAATCCGCGAGCGTCTGAGCGCCGGCCTCGCCGCCCACAACGCGGCGAACCGCGGCTCGTCGACCCGCATCGCCCGCGCGCTGCTGTCGCCCGAGCCGCCGGTCATCGACGCCGGCGAGATCACCGACAAGGGCTATATCAACCAGCGCGCGGTGCTCGCCCGCCGCGCCGCCGAGGTGGAGCGGCTGCATTCGGATCCGCCGGATCCGGACCTGATCGATCTGACGGGGAGCACGGCATGAACGGCGCGCAGGCCATCGCGGAAATCCTCCGGCGCGAGGGGACCGGGTTCCTCTCCTGCTACCCGCGCAACCCGCTGATCGAGGCCTGCGCCGAGATCGGCATCCGCCCGATCCTGTGCCGCCAGGAGCGGGTCGGCGTCGGGCTGGCGGACGGCTACAGCCGGATCCACCGCGGCCGCCGCAACGGGGTGTTCGCCGCCCAGGCCGGGCCCGGCATCGAAAACGCCTTCCCCGGCATCGCCCAGGCCTATTCCGAGAACGTGCCGATGCTGATCCTGCCGGCCGGCCAGGCGCTGGACCGCCAGTACCGCCACCCGACCTTCGATGCCTCGGAGGTCTACGCCCCGGTCACCAAATGGTCGGCCCGGGCGCACGCGGCGTCCGAGCTGCCCGAGCTGATGCGCCGCGCCTTCCAGGCGATGCGGACCGGCAAGGGCGGCCCCGTCCTGGTCGAGATCCCGGCCGAGGTGTGGGAGGAGGAGCTTGAGGGCGAGCTCGACTACGAGCCCGTCGTGCCGCAGCGCGCGGCGCCCGACCCGTCCGCGTTGCGGCAGGCGGCGGAGATGCTGGCGGCGGCCGAGAACCCGGTGCTCTGGGCCGGGCAGGGGGTGCTCTACGCCGAGGCGAGCCCGGAGCTCGTGACGCTCGCCGAGCTGGTGCCCGCCCCGGTCGTCGCGACCAACCCCGGCAAGAGCGCGATGCCGGAGACTCACCCGCTCGCCTGCGGCTCCTCGACGCGCTCGGGCCCGAAGATGCTGTTCGAGTTCCTGCGCCGCGCCGACCTCGTCTTCGCCATAGGCTCGAGCCTGACGAAGACCCCGTTCGGCCCCTCGATCCCGCCCGGCAAGACGATCGTCCACTCCACCAACGACCCCGACGACATCCACAAGGACTACCGCGCCGACCATGCGCTGGTGGGCGACGCCGGGCTGGTGCTCGACGGGCTGATCGAGGCGGTCGGCGCGATCCGGCGGGCGGACGGCGGCGGCAGGACGCTGGCCGAGGTCTTGCGCGAGGTCGCGGAGGTCAAGGCGGAGTGGCGCGCCGAATGGGCCGCCGAGCGCGATTCCGACGAGGTCCCGATCAACCAGTACCGCATCATCCGCGACCTGATGGAAAACGTCGACCGCGACAACGTCATCATCACCCACGATTCGGGGAGCCCGCGCGAGCAGCTGCTGCCGATGTGGGAGACCACGACGCCCGATTCCTATATCGGCTGGGGCAAGTCGACCCAGCTCGGCTACAGCCTGGCGGTGATCATGGGCGCCAAGCTCGCCGCGCCGCAGAAGCTCTGCATCAACGTGATGGGCGACGCGGCGATCGGCATGACCGGGATGGACCTCGAGACCGCCGCGCGCGACCGGATCGCGATCCTCACGATCGTGCTCAACAACGGCATCATGGCCGCCGAGCGCGACGTGCTGGTCGTCTCCGACGAGAAATACGGCGCCATGACGGTCGGCGGCAACTACACCAGGGTGGCCGAGGGGCTCGGCGTGCAGGCGGAGCGAGTCGAGACGCCGGACGCGTTCGTTCCCGCGCTGGAGCGGGGGATCGCCGTGACGGAAGGCGGCGCGCCGTTCCTGATCGAGTGCATCGTCAAGGAGGGGCAGACGTTTTCGCGGTATTGAGGGGGGGGCGGCGGTGTTTCACGTGAAACATTGGGTGGGGAGTGGCCGGGAACCGCGGTTGACCTCGGTACTACTCAGTATTACCGTGCTCACACGGAGGCCGGCATGACGGTCAAGACCTCGATCTCGCTGACCGACGAGCAGCACGCCTTCGCCAGGGCGCTGGTCGAGGCGGGGCGCTATTCGAGCTTGAGCGCCGTGCTGCAGCAGGGCGTCGATCTGCTGCGCCGCCGCGCGGAATCGGAGGAGGCCGAGACCGCGGCGCTGCGCGAGCTCCTGTCCCGCCGCCGCGAGGGCGAGTTCGTCGACGCGAACGAGATGGACGCACGGCTGGACCGGACGGTCGCCCGCAAGCGCCGCGCGCATGGCCTTCCGTCTTGAGTTCTCGGCCGCGGTCGAACGCGACTTCGAGCTGATATTCGACCATCTCCTGCGCGGCTATCTCGACTTCGGCGAGAGCCCGGAGAGCGCGCTCGACCGCGCGGCGGCGCGGATCGTCGAGATTCGCGCGGCCGCGGAGCGTATCCTTTCCGCGCCGCACCGGAGCGAACGCCATGACGGCATCCTGCCGGGCCTGCGGCATCTCGCCATCGGACGGGCGATCTACCGGTTCGACATCGACGAGCCGCGCGAAACGGTGCGGGTGCTGGCGGTTTTCTTCGGCGGGCAGGACCACGTCCGCCGCATGATGGTCCGGCTGCTCGGGGGGTGAAGCGGGGATCGGGCGGCGACCCTCCCGCCGCGTCCCCGAGGGACGGAATGCTGCTGACGAGCCCCGTACTGTCACCCCGGACGAAGCGAAGCGGAGATCCGGGGTCCAGAGCGACCGTTCGGTCAGATCGGCCGTCGGTTCTGGACCCCGGCTCAAGGCCGGGGTGACGGCGAGGCGCGGGACAGCGGCCCGGCGCGGCTCATCCAGGCAATTCATCGCCCGGCTCAGGCGCCACGTCGGGCGCTCTATCCAGATAGCGCGACAGGTCGCCCTCGTGCGCGCCCGCCGCTCGCTCGCGCAGGAACACTTCCGCCGTCTCGACCGCGCCGATCTTCTGGGCCACCGCCGCGACGATCCACTGGTTGAGCGACACGCCGTCCTCCCGCGCCAGCCGCGCGGCCGTCTCCTTCAGCGACGCGGGCAGTCGCAGCGGATACCTGTAGCGCCGGGCGTCGGTCATCGGGTCGGCCTCCCTTCGATCTCCCCGGGGGCGGCGATCTCGATACCGAACGCCCCGGCCGCACGCGGAAGGGTATATCGACCGGTTTGCAACGCACGGCAAGCAGGTTCGTGACCGCAGCCGCATCCGGAGCGGAAGATTTCTCCGCTTCGCGCCTCCGGCGCTCCGGTCGAAATGACGGCTGGGTCCCCCACCTTCCCCGCCCGCCCGTTTCCTGCGACCATCGCCGCCCGTCCACCGGGAGCCCGCCATGACCCACCCGCCCTTCCGCGACATCGACATCGGGCTCTACAGCGTGTCGTCGACCGCGGAGAACCGGGCGGCGGCGCGGCGGGCGGAGGCGCGGGGGTTTCGCCGGGTCTGGCTGGCGGAGGACCATCACAGCCGGGACATCTTCGTCCAGGCCACCGCGGTCGGCGTGGCGACCGAGACGATCGAAATCGGGCTCGGCATCGTCAACCCCTACACGCGGCACCCGGCGCAGATCGCGATGGCGGTGGCCGACCTGGAGGAGCTCGCCGGGCCGCGCTTCGCGCTCGGGCTGGGCGCCGGCTGGTCCTCGATCGCGGCGCACGGGCTGGAGAACCCGCGCCCGATAACCGCGCTCAGGGAGGCGGCCGAGATCTGCCGGGAGATGCTCGGCGGCGGGCGCGTGGCCTACGAGGGGTCGCTCTACCGGCTGCCCGCGCCGGGCGCGCGGCTCACCTTCCGCCCGCCCCGGCCCGGCGTGCCGCTCTATTTCGGCACCATGGGGCCGCGCACGCTGCGGATGGCCGCGCCGATGGCCGACGGGGTGTTCTTCAGCGTCCTCGCGAGCCCGGCCTATGTCGAGCACTGCCTGGGCCATGCGCAAGCGGGCCTCGCCGCCGCCGGGCGCGACGCGGACGAGGTCGACGTCGCCTGCTACATCATCTTCTCGGTCGACGAGGACGGCGACGCGGCCCGCGCCGCCGCGAAGGGGCTGATCGCGCATTACCTGATGCGGATCAAGAATTCGCCCGACAACGTGATGGACCACAATATCGACTTCCACGCGTCCACCGGCGCGCTCGGAGGCGGCGGGCTCACCCTGGTCGAGCCGGGCCAGCAGGTGGTGCTGCGCTGGAAGGCGACCAAGCCCGGCACCTACATCTATCACTGCGCGCCGGGCGGGGTGATGATCCCCTACCACGTGGTCTCCGGCATGAGCGGGGCGGTGATGGTGCTGCCCAAAGGCGGGCTCAAGGACCGCGCCGGCAAGGCGCTCCGCTACGACCGGATCTATTACGTGGGCGAGCAGGACTTCTACGTGCCGCGCGACGCCGAGGGGAACTACCGGAAGTTCGAGACCCACGCCGAGGCGATGGAAGAGGTGTTCGCGGTGATGCGCACGCTCACCCCGAGCCATGTGGTGCTCAACGGCAAGGTCGGCGCGCTCACCGGCGACGGCGCGATGAAGGCCAGGGTCGGCGAGACCGTCCTGATCGTCCACTCCCAGGCCAACCGCGATTCCAGGCCGCACCTGATCGGCGGCCACGGCGACTATGTCTGGGAGGCGGGCTCCTTCGCCGACCCGCCGGAGGAAGGGCTCGAGACCTGGTTCATCCGGGGCGGCTCGGCGGGCGCGGCGCTCTACACCTTCCTCCAGCCGGGGGTCTACGCCTACCTGTCGCACAACCTCATCGAGGCGGTGCAGCTCGGCGCGCTCGCCCATTTCGTCGTCGACGGCAAGTGGGACGACGATCTGATGACCCAGGTCAGCAAGCCCGGCCCGATCCCGGCCTAGGGCACCCGGACGAAGGGACCGCCCTCGGGGATGCGGGGGCGGCCCTTCGATACGCCCCCTTCGGGGGCTACTCAGGGTGAGGGATTTCCTTGTTTCCTCACGCCCTCATCCCGAGTAGCGGCGCAGCCGCGTATCGAGGGACGTATTGCCGCCTAACCCTCCGCCGCCGCGGTCCCGGTCTGCGCCGCGAGGATGCGCTGGAGCGCGTTGCGGGGCTTCAGCAAATCCTCCAGCGTGTGCCGGTCCAGCACGTCGAGAAAGGCCTGCAGGGCGGTTTCCAGCACATGGGTCAGCACGCAGGGACCGGCGATCGGGCAGGTGTTGCGTTCCCCGGCGGCGAAGCATTCGACCAGGTCGAAATTCCCCTCGGTCGCGCGGAACACCTCGCCGAGACCGATCTCGCCGGCCGGCATCGCCAGCCGGATCCCGCCGTTCCGGCCCCGCGTCGTGGTCACGTACCCCGCGCGGCCGAGCCCGTGGACGATCTTCATCAAATGGTTCTCCGAGATGCCGTAGGCGTCGGCGATCTCCCGGACGGTGCAGCGCCGGTCGGCGTTGAGGCCGAGATAGATGAGCGCCCGTAACGAATAGTCGCTGTATCGCGTCAACTGCATGGTGCCGCCCCGATCGGTTCTGGCGAAGGAAAAGTCATAGGCGGGTTCGGCATGCTTTGCCACCCCGCGGCTGCTAGGCTTTACCCCGCCGGAGGGCGAAAGGGGGGAGCGGACGCGATGAACCGGGGTTTGCGGAGGCCTATCGCGGAAGAGGAAATCCGCGCCTACGACGAGGACGGGGCGGTCTGCATCCGCGGGCAGTTCGACCGGGGCTGGATCGACCGCATGCTGGACGCGGTCGAGGCCAACCTCGAGAACCCCGCCGGCACCGTGCTCGCCAGCGGGGACGACGAGCCGGGCAGGACGATCGCCAATTCGCACATGGCGCGCGGCAACCCGGCGTTCATGGACTTCGTCAGGCGTTCGCCGGCGCGGGAGATCGCGGCGCGGCTGATGGGGCTCGGCGAGGTGCGGTATTTCTACGACCAGCTCTTCATCAAGGAGCCCGGCACGCGGCTCGCGACCGCCTGGCACCACGATTTGCCGTTCTGGCCGCTGGCGGGCAACCACGTCGCTTCGGTCTGGCTCGCGCTCACCCCGGTGACGCGCGAGACCAGCGGGCTGGTCTATGTCGCGGGCTCGCACAAGTGGGACGCGATGTACCGGCCGGTCCCCGCCGTGCCGCGCGAGGGCTTCGCGCTCGCCGAGGCCGACGCCTTCCCGGACTGCCCGCCGTTCCACAAGGAGTTCGGCAACCCGGCCTACCGGTTCCTCTCCTGGGACATGGAGGCCGGCGACTGCATCGTCCACCACCCGATGGCGGTGCACGGCGCGGGCGGCAACCCGTCGGACGCGGTGCGCAGGGTGGCGCTGTCGTGCCGCTTCTTCGGCGGCGACATCACCTGGTACGGCCCGCGAACGCAGTTCAACATCCCCGGCGCCGGGGAGGCGGAGCTGGAGGTCGGCGCCTTCCCCGCCGACGACGATCTGTTCCCCGTGGTGTGGCGGGCGGGGACCCCCTGACCCTCTCCCCTCCCGCTTGCGGGAGGGGCCGGGGGAGGGCGGTGTCTCGACGGTTCAATTCAGAACGGGCAGCCCCTACCCGGCCAGCGCCGCCTCGGCGTTGGGGCTGTACGCGGTTCCCCTGGCTTCCATCAGGGTCAGATAGCCCGGGTCTTCCCAGCCCGTGAAGGCCGCGGCGAAGGAGGGCGTTTCCCTCATCCGCCCGTACCAGCCCGCGACCCGGGGGAGGCCGTCCCACAGCCACGCCAGCCGCAGATGCTCCAGGCGCACGACATAGGGCAGGCAGACCGCGTCGGCGATCGTCCGGTATTCCGCGGCGAGGAAGGCGCTCGCTTCGAGCGCGGCCTCCATCCGGCGCAGCATTTCGGCGAACGTGCGGACGCCGCCCGGGAAGAGCGGCGAGTCGATGCCCTCGAAGATCAGCGACCGCATTCGTGCCCGTTTCGCTTCGTCGGGAACCGCCTCAATCCGCGCCCGCGCGGCGTCCTCGCCGTTCGCCAGATGCTGGAACCGGAACGCGATCGCGGTGCTGATCACGCCGGCCTGGGCATGGACGGTCTCGTCGACATACTTGATCCAGAGCCTCATCGCGGCGATCCGGTCGGCCGTCTCCGGCCGCATCCGCGGGGCCGGAAACCGGTCTTCCAGGTACTCGCAGATGACGCCCGATTCGACGATCGTCGCATCGCCCTCGACCAGGGTCGGAACGACGCCGGCGGGGTTCAGCTTGAGGTAATCGTCGGTGTGCTGGTCGCCTTTCCTCAGATTGAGCTCGACGCTCTCCCAGTCGAGCCCCTTCTCGGCCAGGACGTAGCGGACCTTCTGCGCGCAGGTCGACATGTTGTTGTGGTAGAGCACGATCATGGCGCGCGGGCCTCCTTCCGCCTAACCCTCGGCGGCCGGCACCACGGGCAGCCACAGCCGCGACGGGTGCTCCGCGTCGTGGTGGACCGTGTCGGCGCCGACCTTGTACCAGAGATACTGGTGGGTGAAGATCGAGTCGGTGAGCGGCGAGTCGCCGTTGACGATCTCCAGCCGGATGCGGTGGCCCTTGCGGAAGACGTTGGAGAACGGCATCGCCTCGATCTCGTAGCGGTAGACCCGGCCGGGCTCGACCGGCTGCGGGTTCGCATGGGTGTATATCGGCCGGTGCGGCGTGCTCCTGGCCTCGTCCTTCTCGCGGTGCGACGCCCTCAGCCAGCCCTTCGAAACGTTGACCGAGTCCGGCTGGAGCCCGGCCTCGCGGTCCTCGTCGGATTGCGGGTGCTGGTCGGCGATCCTGACGACGAAGTCGGTGTCGGTGGCGGTCGAGGAGGCGTAGAGCTCGAGGACGACCGGCCCGGTGACCTCGAGATCCTCCTCCATCGGGTCGGTCACGAAAGTCAGCACGCGGCGGATGGGATCGGGCCCCCGCGGGCCCATCGCGACCGTGCCGAGCTTCCAGTCATGGTCCGGATAGTCGTAGCTCGTCTCGCCGCCGTCCGCCGCCGGCGCGTCCGCGATGAGCCTGCCGTCGTTGAGCGAGGTCAGGCTCCCCGACGGGCCGGCGGCGAGGTGGAAGGGCGTCATTTCGGCGCGCGGCAGCGGCCATGCCGCCTCCTCCCGGTAAGCCTCGGCGCCCCGGACGTAGAGCTTGACCGGCGCCCGGTCCTCGTAGCCGTTCTCTTCTCCCTTGAGGTAGCGGTCGTAGAACGGCAGCAGCTCGGCCTCGTGATAGTCGATCCGGTCGAACAGATCGTGCGCCTCGAACACGTCGCGCGCGCCGGTGACGACCAGCCGTTTCGGCGCGCTCACCTCCTCGTAGCCCAGGATATTGCCGCGCAGATGGAGCCCCATCTTGCCCCAGTGGCCGATCGAGAGTACCGGCACCTCGATCTCGCCCAGGCGCTCCCACGGCGTGCGCTCGCGCCACCAGTCGTCGTAGGTCTGGCGGCGCTGGAACTCCCAGCCGATGTCGAGCGGCATCGCCTTGCCGGACGGGTCGTTGGCGGCGCGGTGCAGGTTGTTGACCCGCACCAGATTGTACCACCAGGCCATGAAGTCGCAGTAGATCCCGCCGTGATAGGCGGTACCGCGATAGGGATCGACCGCGCCGTCATAGGGCGCGATGCATCTGAGGCTGGGCGGGTTGACGATCCCCATGAACCACTGCGACCAGGCGTAGTAGGACTGGCCGATGCCGCCCACGTTGCCGTCGCACCAGTCCTGGCGCGCGATCCACTCGACGAGCTCGTAAAAGTCCTGCTGCTCTTCCTTGTCGAGGAAGTTGTAGACGCCCTCGGAGTCGCCGGACCCGCGCACGTCGGCGTGGACATAGGCGTAGCCGTGCTGTTCCACGTACCACTGGACCGGCCCGACCTCGCGCCACAGGAAGAGGCGGGAGTGCGGGATGTCGTCGGTCGCGTACATGTAGGGCGAGGCGGCGAACAGCGCCGGGAATTCGCCGTCCGCGTCCGGGCGGTAGACGCGGAGCGCGATCCGCGTGCCGTCCCGCATCGTGGCGTAGATGCCGGAATCGACGCGCATGGAGTACCGTTTCGCGCCCTCGCGCGCGCCTGTCGCCATGATGCCTCCCGTGCCGGGCGAGCGCTCGGCCTACGCCCTCAACCGCGCATGCCGGGGCGCTCGAAGTTCCTGTCCAGATGGCCCTTGCCCGAGAGGTCGCCCTTCTCGAACAGCCAGCTGTAGCCGCCCTGCGGGTTGGTCAGGATCTCCCAGCAATTGTCGTCCATGTCCCAGAAGAAGAAGCTGTAGGTGCCGTGCTGCAACTTGGGTTTCGAGATCCGGTGCAGGCCCCACTTTTCCGCTTCCGCCACCACGGTCTCGTGCGCCGCGTCGACCTCGCCCTGGGTCTCGACGTCGAGCCCGTTGTGGTTGAGCATCGGCATCTCCTCGGTGCGGTTCTTCTGCTCGACCACGGCGATGGTGTTGGGACCGCCGAGGCGGATCAGCAGCGAGATCGGGCTGGTGCGGACCACCTGGAGCCCGAGGAACTCGGTGTAGAATTCGCGCGCCCGCTCGAGGTTCTTCGATTCGAGCGTGCCGTGCGACAGGAAGTTGAGCTTGAGCGCGGGTTCCGCTGCGGTCTCGACCGCCGGCATCGTGGCCTGTTCCGCCATCGTTTCCTCCCTCTTTCGTTCGATCAGAAATACTTGCCCCAGCCGCCGCAGACTTCAACCGTGGACCCGGTCATGTAGCTGTTGCGGGGCGAGACCATGAAGGCGGCGACGTCGCCGATCTCCTCCGGCCTTCCCCAGCGGCCGAGCATGGCGTTGGCCGCGAACTGCTTCTCGACGTCGTCGGCGCTGACGCCGCGGACCTTCGCCATCGCCTCGCGGCGCGGCGTCCAGCGCGGCGTATCCACGATGCCGGGGCAGAGATTGTTGACCAGGATGCCCTTGGCCGCCAGCTCGCCCGCCATCAGCTTGGTGAACGCGTTGATGCCGGCGTTGGGGATCGCGGTCGAGAACGAGCCCGGCATGAGCTGCTTGCCCGAGATGCCGGAGACGTTGAGCACCCGGCCGGCGTCCGACTTCTCCAGATGCGGGATCGCCGCCCTGGTGGTGTGGACATAGGCCATCAGGTTGCGGTTGACGATCTCGTCCCAATTGTCCCCGGTGAGCGAATCGAGGTTGCCCGGGGTCATGCCGCCGACGCAGTTGATCAGGATGTCGATCCCGCCGAGCCCTTCGGCGGCCTTGTTCACGAATTCGGCGCAGCCGGCCTCGTTCGACATGTCGCAGGCGATGCCGACGGCTTTGACGCCCTTGGCCCCGATCGCCGCCGCCGCCCTGTCGAGCTGCTCCTGTCCCCGCGCCGAGATCGCGACGTCGCAGCCCTCGTCGGCCAGCGCCAGCGCCGCCGCGTAGCCCAGCCCGTCGCTCGCGCCCGAGATCGCCGCCTTCCGTCCCCTGAGACCGAGATCCATGAATTCCTCCGTGTCGTGTCCCGAGCGCCATTCCATACATCGGGCGGCGGTCAGGCAATACCCCGGACAGCAGAGAACCCGTCTTGCCTGTTGCCGGGCCAAATCCTATATTCCCCGATGGAGGCTCGGCCTCGCAGGCGACTTTGCGTCTTGATGCGCGGAGGGGCAGGTGGGGCGTTGCCTCTTTTTTTATCGCCTCGGTCTGGGCTCGTACGGATCCGGGACGTAAACGATTCCGTATGTATCGAAGATTCGGCCGTTCCGGTATCCCTGCCCTCGATACTGAATATCGGCAAGTTCCCCTGCGAACATGTCGACGACTTCGTCGCGACGTTCGGCGTTCATGCCACGGGTGGGCAGGCGAAATCCCCAGTTGATGCAATAGATGCACAGGTCCGCCGCCTGTACGGCGTAAGCCATATCCGATGAAACGAAGAACGGGGTCGGAACGATCCAGGTCGTTCTCTCGCGGCCGGTAGCCGTCTTCGTGAAATATGCTTCCATCCTGGCGACGAACCGGCGATCCTCGCGTTTCTCGGTCTCGTCCATGACCAACACGCCGTGCTCCCGTTTCTCCTCGAGGAAATAGAAGAACCTCTCCAGCAGGAACACCACGTCTTTCCTCAAATAGTCGTCGAACCGGTAGTTGCGCGGCTTCGCAACACCTCGCGGGATGGCGCAAGCCATCAATACGGCTCCATTTCGTTTCAACAGGCCGAAAATCTCTCGCGCCATGCGGAGGCATGCCTGGCCGTAGGCAGTGAACTCGGCCCGCTCCGGATCGACGCCTCCACGGTTCTTTCTGAGAAACGACCTGCAGAGATCTTTCCTGTCTTCGTCCGGAAGAGTTTCGCCCTGCTGGGCAAACCGGAACCGCTTTCTGTTGACCAGCGTGGATCCCTTGATCTCGTTCCCGTAGTCCTGCAAGCGGCAACCGAAACAGTCGATTTCCAGCCGCTGCATTTCGCGCGCGAACGGCCAAAGCCGTCCCACATGGATTGCGAGGCCGCCGCGGACTTCGTATGGCGTGTTCTTGTGGTCGTGGCCGCTTTCGTCCATGAAGAACAACCAAGTCATATCGAACCCGCTGAAATTGGGGAGCCTCGGTGCCGATCCCGCGAGTTACGCCAATGGACGGTCACAAAGAATTACCCCCGAGCTCGTCTGACGAAGGAGCGAGTATTTCGATGGATGCAGAAAGGGCGCTCCGGATCGTATCCGCCCTGGCCGATGGATGCGACCCCGCGACAGGTGAAATTATGGGTGGCGACCATGTCTTGCAGCAGCCCGACGTCGTGCGGGCTCTGGCAGCGGCGGTGGCCGCGCTGAACTGCCAGACCGGTGCGCAGGAACGCGAGGGCGGCAGGCCGGCGAGGGTGGGTCATGCCTGGACGCCCGATGAGGACGAGATGTTACTCTCGGCTTTCGACCGTGGAACTGCGGTGGGAAAGCTCGCCGCCGAGCATGAAAGAACCCGAGGTGCGATACAGAGCCGCCTGGTCAAGCTGGGTCGGCTAGATCCTGTATCGCGGACATCGCCGGCGGCTTCGTCAGGAGACTAGGCGGGCCGGTTCGCTTTCGTTCCGTAGGGGCTGGCCCGGCCGAACCGGAGCCCCCCGATACACCTTTCCGAAGCCGGCGCCTGCTCCTAAAATCGGCGCAACCTGATATCGACGATTGGGAGAGCAGCGATGATCAAGGTGAGCGATGTCGCTTACGGCCGGATCCGTTCGCCGGACCTCGACGCCCAGGAAGAGTTCCTGACCAATTTCGGCATGGTGCGGGCCGAGCGGACCAAGACGGCGCTCTACATGCGCGGCACCGATCCCGAGCACCACATCCACGTCACCGAGCTCGGCGACCCGGGCTTCGTCTCCCTCGCCTTCAACGTCGAGAGCGAGGAAGAGCTGGAGAAGGCCGCCGGGATCGAGGGCGCCTCCGCCGTCGAAGAGATGGACGAGCCGGGCGGCGGCAAGCGGGTGCGGCTGACCGAGCCCAACGGCTACACCATCGAGGTCGTGCACGGGATCGAGATGCTGGAGCCGCTCGACGTGTCCCGCTTCGCGCTCAACATGGGTCCCCAGCGGCTGGCGCGGAAGGGCGAGCTGACCCGGATCGACCGCGGCCCGTCGCACGTCAAGCGGATCGGCCACGCGGTGATGATGACGCCCGACCTCAAGACGTCGATCGCCTGGGTGCGGCAGACGCTCGGGCTGGTCTGCTCGGACGACGTCTATGCCGGCGAGGAGGACAACATCATCCTGTCCTTCAACCGGGTCGACAAGGGCGAGGAATATGTCGACCACCACGTGTTCCTCTATATCGACGGGCCGAAGGCCGGGCTCAACCACATGGCGTTCGAGGTGCAGGACATCGACGACGTGATCATGGGCCACGAGCACATGCGCAGCCTCGACAAGTACGAGCACTTCTGGGGGCTCGGCCGCCACGTGCTGGGCAGCCAGGTGTACGACTACTGGGCGGACCCGTGGGGCCGGGTGCACGAGCACTGGACCGATTCCGACCGCCTCAACAACGACACGCCGGCCAACCTGGTCGCGTTCGAGGACGGGCTGAACTCGCAGTGGGGCGACCCCATCCCGGAGAAGTTCGTCGCCCACGCCTCGCAATAGGCGAAGGCGCCGGACCCGCGTAAGGGAGAGCGGATGAAGCTCAGTTTTTTCACCATGCCGCTGCATCCGCCGTCGCGGAACTACGCGGAGACGCTGAAGGAGGACCGCGAGGCGATCCTGCTGGCGGACCGGCTCGGCTTCGCCGAGGCGTTCATCGGCGAGCACGTGACCGACCGGGCCGAGACCGTCACCTCGTGCCTGATGTTCATCGCGAGCCTCGCCCACGACACGAAGGACATCGTGCTGGGCAGCGGCACGGTGAACATGTCGCTCGGCCACCCGGCGATCATCGCGGGCCAGGTGGCGATGATCGACAACATCCTCGAAGGCCGGTTCCTGTTCGGGATCAGCCCGGGCGCGCTCAAGTCCGACGCCGAGGCGCTCGGTATCCTGCACCGGGACCGGAACGAGATGTTCGTGGAATCGATCGACCACGTCCTCGCGATCTGGTCGACCGACCCGCCCTACCGGCTCAAGGGCAAGTACTGGAACGTCACCACCGAGGAATCGCTGATCGAGGAGATCGGCCAGGGGGTGATCGTCGGGCCCTACCAGAAGCCGCACCCGCCCATCGTGGTCACCGTGGTCGCGCCCTATTCGAAGGGGCTGACCGAAGCCGCGGCGCGCGGCTGGACCTCGATCTCCGCCAACTTTCTGATGCCCGAATGGGTCAGGACCCACTGGCCCAAATATGTCGAGGGGTGCGAGCGGGCGGGCCGGGTCGCCGATCCCGCCGACTGGCGGGTGGCGAAGAGCATCTTCGTCGCCGACGACGAGAAGACGGCGCGCGAATACGCGCTGGAGAACGAGAACAGCCCCTACCGCTTCTACTACAAGCAGCTGATGACGAAGCTGATCAGCGCCGGAAGGTCGAACCTGTTCAAACACGATCAGGCGATGCCGGACGAGGCGGTGACGCTGGACTACGTGACCGACCGGCTGGTCGTCGCCGGCACGGTGGACAGCGTGGTCGACCAGCTGCTCGCCTTCCGCGACACGGTGGGCGAGTTCGGCACGCTGGTCTATGCCGGGCACGACTGGGTCGACAAGGCGCTGTCGCGGCGGTCGATGGAGCTGATGGCGAACGAGGTCATGCCTAGGCTCAACGAGGCCGTTGGCGGCGTCGACGAGGCCGCCGAGTAACAGGGCGGCGCGGCGGGAGGCCGACATGAAACCCGAAGTCCCCAGCCTGCTCGCCGATCCGCCGGCGACCAACCCCCTCTTCGGCGACCGCAGGCTGAAGATGGGAACGTTCTGCACCAATCTGAAGCACGGGTGCGCGATCTCCTCGATCGAGGGGACGCACGAAGCCACATGGCCGGCGACGGTGGCGCTCGCCGAGCTCGCCGACAGGATGGAGTACGAGGCCCTGGTCCCGGTCGGACGCTGGCGCGGCTTCGGCGGGAAGACCGATTTCAACGGCGCCGGGTTCGAGTGCTATTCCTGGGCCGCCGGCATCGCCGGGGTGAACGGCAACTCGGCCATATTCGCGACCTCGCACGTGCCGACGGTCCACCCGGTGATGGCGGCCAAGCAGGCGACGACGATCGACCACATTTCCGGCGGGCGCTTCGTCCTCAACGTGGTGACCGGCTGGAACGAATCCGAGTTCCGCCTGTTCGGCATCGACGTGCCCGACCACGACCGGCGCTACGACATGGCGGTCGAATGGGTCGAGATCATCCGCCGGCTGTGGACCGAGCACGAGCTGTTCGACTACGAGGGCGAGTTCTATCGCATCGGCGGCGGCCAGCTGCTGCCCAAGCCGATCCAGTCGCCGCGCCCGCCCTTCATGAACGCCGGCGGGTCCGAGCGCGGGCGCCATTTCGCCGCGAAATACTGCGACGTGGCGTTCATCGTCGTCTCCAACCACGACATGGACGATCTGAAGGCGCAGATCGCGACCTACAAGGACCTCGCGCGCCGGGAATACGGCCGCGAGGTGGCGGTCTGGACGCACACCTATATCGTGCAGGGCGATACCGAGAAGGACGCGCGCGACTTCTACGACTACTACGTTCACCAGCACGGCGACTGGGAGGCGGCGACCAACCTCACCGAGGGGCTCGGCATCAACGCCCAGACCGTGCCGCCCGAGGCGCTCGACTTCCTGAGGGAGCACTTCATCGCCGGCTGGGCGGGCTGGCCGGTGATCGGCACGAAGGAACAGGTCGTCGACACCTATCTCAAACTCGCCGACACCGGCATCGACGGCGTCCTCACCTCCTGGGCGCGCTACGAGGAAGGGATGGAGGAGTTCGCCGTCGAGACCTACCCGCTGATGGTCGAGGCGGGGTTGCGTTAGGTTGCGGGCGGGCGGGTGCCTTCCGATGAAAATCAGCGTCAGGCTGAATGACGATCGTGCCGAAAAGCTGAAACTGCTTCAGGCTTCGACGCGCCTCGGCATCAGCGAGGTCGTCAAACGCGCCATAGACCTCCTGCACCGGCAGGAGACGGAACGATGCCGGAAAGAGATCGGCGATCTGTTGTCGAGCGATTTCGTGGGCTGCGCCGAGGGTCCCGGGGATCTGGCCAGCGATTACAAGCGGTATCTGACGCGGAGCCTCGACGGCAAACACGGCGCCGGCTGATATCGGTTGCTGCCTCGACCATGACGGGCAGCGGGACGGATGTGTGTCCACCGGGACGGCGCTCCCGTCGCCGAGGTGCGCCCGGTTCGCACGGGACGGTTTCAACCCCTCACCCCGGCCCTCTCCCCGCCGGGGTGAGGACTCCCCACCCTTTGTAAAGTGGTCTGGGCGGTGCTGGTGCTCGCCGGCTGGCTGTCGGTTCGGTTCAGGCGGCATGGCGTCGGCCGGGGTGATCCGATACGAACAGCGTCTGGTTTTCGAGCCTGGCGCAGGCGACGGCGAGGAGGCGGTCGGCGACGGACCGCAGGGCGCGGGCATGGCGGTGGCCGCGCGCTCTGAGGGCTGCGTATTTGGCCTTGCTGATCGGGTCGTACCGTACGGCCACCCGGGCCCAGTGGTAGACCGCGTCCCGGAGCCGGTTGTGGGCCGCGAGCCGGCGGACCACGATCAGCGACTTGCCCGACCGCTTGGTGACGGGGGCGGTGCCGGACAGGCATCGCAAGGCCTGATAGTCTCGCCGCCGCAGAGGGTCGTACGCTTCTGCGAGCAGCGTGGCGAGGACGATCCTGCCGACGCCGGGAAGCGAGCTCAGGATTTCCACGTCACGCTGCCCTTGCCTTCCCGGCTCGTCCTCCGGGGCCGGCGCCGACCGGGCCAGCGCCGCGGTCAGCCGGTCGATCTCGCGATACGCCCTGGCGAGCTGGCCGGCGACGACGTCGATCTGGGCGAACACCACCTCGAGATGGGCGACGGCGGCCTCGGCGGTGCCGGGTCGCGACGGAGATGGCGGGCTCGCGCAGCGCGAGAAGCACGGCCTCGGCATCGATGCGCCGCACCCGGTGGCGCTTCAACAGCGCGGCGACGGTGCCGGCGCGGACGCGGCGCGCCTTGGCGGGGGTCGGGATCAGGCTCCACAGGTCGCGCACCCAGGCCTTGGCGAGATCGCTCTCGACCTCGAGGAGCTGCGGATAGTAGCGCCAGAGCTGCTGGCGGGCCCGGTTCGCCAGCCGGGTCCTGTCGCCGGTCAGGTCGCTGGCGATCCGCGACCATTCGCGCAGCTCGACGATCTCCGGCGCCGTCGGGTCCAGGCGCCGGAACGCGTGGCGGTCGGTGCGCAACGCATCGCCCAGCACATGGGCGTCGCGGCGGTCGTCCTTGGCGCCGGCCGGCGAGAAGCGGTCGCGGAACCGGTCGAGCTGCTTCGGGTTGATCGCGTGCACCGCCAGGCCGCGCTCCATCAGGGTCTCCACCACCGGCCCGTGCGGGACCTCGATGGCGGCCCCGATGGCGTGCGGCCCGGCGCCCGCCGTGGCGAGCAGCCAGCCCGCCATCTCCGCCAGCCCGGCCCCGCCGTGCCGGAAGCCCCGCTCTCCCACCACCCTGCCACCGCCGTCGACGATGCACACCTGGTGGGTCTCCGAGCCCCAGTCGATGCCCGCAAAGTACTCAAGCTCTTCCATGGCGTTCCTTTCGATCGGTCTTGCCAACGAGCCGCCACGATGCCCGCCGATCCCTGTACCGGCGCTCAAGGCGCAAACTCCCCACCGGGCGTCCATCGCGGCCAGCGACCGGGGCACAGATCCTCACCAGGCGCTCAAGGCGCAGGGGGAACTCGGTCGCTCCCGATCCCTCGGCCCGCCCCGCCCGCAACGGACGGAACCGCCATGATGGCAGGAAGCCCTCACAGGGCGCATCCGCCCGCCGGCTCCCCCTCCGCGCTACGCGCTCCGGGGAA
>JAJDVM010000251.1 GCA_022826125.1 Defluviicoccus sp. | reverse complement strand
TGGCGAAGACCCTCGAGGCGCGCGACGCGGTAGCGGCGGCAATAGGGCTCCATGACCGCGCGCGCGGCATCGACCTTTTCCGGCTGGATGACCTGGTCGAGCGTCCCGTTCATCTCCCATACGGCGACCGTCCGCAGTTTGGGCGCTGGAAAACAGGGCTCGACGATGTCGCGCATCAGCGCCGCAAAGCCGCGATCGCGGACTTCGCGGGGAAGGAAATCCGCGATCCACAACCGTCCCGCATGCTCGGCGAGCGCCGCGGCGTTGTAGAACATCGTCGTATCCTCGATCGATTTGAACCGCGGCGCCGCCAGCGCCTTGAGCCACCAGCCTTCGCGCGTCTCGTCATCGATATGTTCGGTGTAGAAGCGGAAGTCGGGCCGCCCGCGCTCGCGCACCCGGAGCACCGAGTTCTCGTAGGGCCAATCGAAACGTCCGGTTCGGATGCGGCTGTGGAAATAGGCGATGCCGGTGCTCGACGTTCCCCACCCGAGCATGCCGTCCGGAGCGATCGAGCGCGCCAGCGCCCACAGGAACGGGCCGCCGGTCGAAAAACCCCAGTAGAGCAGCAGCGCCTTTTCGCGCGGCAGCCCGAGGGCGGCGAGCGCCGATCGGACGCCGCGCCGGTAGCCTTCGACCATGGCGTCCGGCGTGGCGGCGAGCATGTGGTCGTAGAGCGCCGAGCCTTCTTTCGGCAGCCTGTAGGTATCGCTTCCGGTCGGGCTCGCCTGTCCCTGCGACGCATGCGTGGTGTAGTCGTCGGCCGACCAGTATTCCGACCGGTGGCGGTCGAAAACCGGCATGCGCTCGCCGAGCGGCATATCTTTCCAGCTTCCGCTTTCTCCTTCCGCGAAGAAATTCCACCTGCCGAGACGCGGCACGGCCACGAAGGTCACGCCCCGTCTCGCCAGCCAGGGGCCGATGCCCTCCCTGCCTTCGTAGGTCGCGAGGAACCCGTTGCCGTTGTCGCTTCCTCCCTCCCCCGCGACGATTACGATGGGCCGGCCTTCGTGCAGGCGCGGCGTTTCCGGCCGCAGTGTCATGACGACCTGCGTGAAGGGTTTGCCGTAAATTTCGAAATCGACATAATCGACGCTCTTCGAATAGCCGCTCGTTTCCGGATAGGCGTCGCTGTTCGTGATTGCGGCGACGGCTTCGGCCGGCAGGACCGCCCCGTCGTCCGGAACGGGGACGACATCCTTCATGGAGCCCATGCGCTTTTCTCCTCCGATCCTCCATGCCGTCCATCGGTCCCGGGACAGCGCGCCGGGACCCCCGCGTCGGGGGAGGCGAGGTTAACAGATGGGCAATCTGATTGAGATCAGGGACCTCCAGACCTCGTTCTTCACCGGCGAGGGCGAGCTCCGTGCGGTGGACGGCGTCAGCTTCGCCATCGAGGAGGGCCGGACCATGGGGCTGGTCGGGGAGTCCGGCTGCGGCAAGAGCGTGACCGCGCTCTCGACCATGCAGTTGATCCCCAGATCCGCCGGGCGGATCGTCGGTGGCGAGATCAGATACCGGGGCGAGAACCTGCTCGATTTCGACGAGGCCAGGATGCGGCGCGTCCGGGGCAACGAGATCTCGATGATCTTCCAGGAGCCCATGACCTCGCTGAACCCGGTCTTCACCGTCGGCACGCAGATCGAGGAAGCGATCATCCTGCACCAGCGGCTGAGCAAGAAGGATGCGCGCGACAAGGCGGTGGAAATGCTCCGCCTGGTCAGGATTCCCGATCCGGACTCGCGGGTCGACGACTACCCGCACGAGCTCTCCGGCGGCATGCGCCAGAGGGTGATGATCGCGATGGCGCTTTCGTGCAACCCGAGTCTGCTGATCGCCGACGAACCGACGACCGCGCTCGACGTCACGATCCAGGCGCAGATCCTGAACCTGATCGAGGAGCTCCAGGAACAGCTCGGGATGGCGCTGCTTCTGATCACCCATGACCTCGGCGTGGTCGCCGAGCAGGCGGACGACGTGGCGATCATGTATGCCGGGCGCATCGTGGAACACGCGACGCCCGAGATCATTTTCTCCCGCCCGCTCCATCCCTATACGGTGGGGCTGCTGAAATCGATCCCGGGCTATGGCGGCACCGGCGAGACGCTGGAGGCGATCCCGGGAATCGTTCCGAGCCCGCTGAACCTGCCCGACGGCTGCCGCTTCAGCGATCGCTGTTCGCGGGTGGAGGACAAGTGCCGGATGCGGGAACCGGAACTCCGCGAGGTGGAAGCAGGGCACTGGGTGTCCTGTTTCCTCGTCTGACAAGCCGGCGGAGCCTGGAGGAAAGGTCCAAGCGATGGCGTTGCTGGAGATCAGGGACCTCAGGACCCACTTCCCGATCAGGTCGCCGCTGCTGTCGCGCCATCTCGGGGACGTGCGGGCGGTCGACGGCGTGACCCTGGACGTCGAGGACGGCGAGACGCTCGGCCTGGTCGGCGAATCCGGCTGCGGCAAGTCGACGCTGGGGCGCAGCATCCTGCGCCTGATCGAGCCGACGAGCGGCAGCATAGTCTTCGAGGGGCGGAACATCCTCGCCCTCGGCTATGCCGAGATGCGCGACATGCGCCGGCGCATGCAGATCATCTTCCAGGACCCCTACGCCTCGCTCAACCCGCGCATGCGGGTGGGCGAAATCATCGGCGAGGGTCTCAGGATCCATCAGCTCGCCTCGGGCCAGGAACGGTACGACGTGGTCATGCGCATCCTCAACCGCGTCGGCCTGCGCGAGGATCATTACGACCGCTATCCGCACGAATTCAGCGGCGGCCAGCGCCAGCGGATCGGCATCGCCCGCGCCCTGGTGTTCCAGCCTCGCATGATCATCGCCGACGAGCCGGTATCCGCGCTGGACGTGTCCATTCAGGCGCAGATCCTCAACCTGCTCGACGAGCTCCAGAGCGAGTTCAAGCTGACCTATATCTTCATTTCGCACGACCTTCGCGTGGTCGAGCATGTCAGCCACCGGGTAGCGATCATGTATCTCGGCAAAATCGTCGAGGTGGGCGACAGCAAGGAGATCTACGCCGACGCCCGCCATCCCTATACCAAGGCGCTCCTGTCGGCGGTCCCGATGCCGGACCCCCACGCGAAGAACAAGCGCGACCGTGTCCTGCTGCAGGGCGACGTGCCGAGCCCCGCCAATCCGCCGGCGGGATGCAGTTTCCATCCGAGATGCCCGTTCGCCGAGAAAATCTGCGCCGAAGCCGAGCCGCCGCTGGTGGAAGACCGGGACGGACGGCTGATCGCGTGTCATGTATTCGGGCCGGGCGGGACGGCATAGCCGGGGACCGCCGCGCGGGAAAGGGAGCGGAACGATGCCGATGAACGACCCCAAATGGACCGCGGTCGGCGATGTCGACACGCGCTATTTCGAGGCCGGCGACGGAGAGACCGTCGTCCTGTTCTATGGCGGGAATTTCGGGTCCAGGGACGGCTCCAACTGCGCAATCGCCTGGGAGCGCAACTTCGACGGTCTTGCGGCGAACTATCACGTGGTGGTGCCCGACAAGCTCGGGCAGGGTCATACCGGGAATCCGGCGAACGACGACTACACGATGAACGCGGTCGTCCATCACGCCGCCGCGTTCATCGAGACGATCGGGCTCTCCAACGTGCACCTCGTGGGACACTCGCGGGGAGGCTATCTGGTCACCCGGCTGACGCTCGAATTCCCGGAACTCGTCCGGTCCTGCACGATCGTGGATTCGGGCACGCTCGGCCCCGGCGTCGGGCTCAACGAGATCGTCCACGCCCAGCCGCCCCACGAGCCGCTCAGCCGCGAGTGCCAGCGCTGGACCTACGAGAAGTATTCCTATTCGCCGGACCACATCACCGATTCGTGGCTCGACGCCGTCGTCGAGGTCGGCCGGCTTCCCAAAACGCAGGAAGCGATCCGGAAGATGGAGGACGAGGGCCTCAAGGCGAGCCTCTTTCTGCCCGAGCTCGCGCGCCAGAAGGCGGAGACGCTGCGCTGGATCCAGGACCGGAAGATGAAGCGGCCGACCCAGGTGGTCTGGGGTTACAACGACCCGACCGCGCCGCTGCGCCAGGGAATTCCGCTCTACGAGATGATCGCCGCGGGCGAGCGGCAGGCCTATTTCCACATCATCAACCGCGCCGGGCACTTTCCGTTCCGCGAGCATCCCGAACGGTTCAACGAGATCGTCCACGGGTTCGTCTCCAGCCTGAACTGACGATGGCCGCCCCGTTCCACCCGCCGGAAGAGATCGGGCGCGAGGAGATCGTCCGCGCCTCCGAAGAGGTGATCGCCCGGCCGGACGTCGCGTTCTCGGAAACCGAAACGATCCTGCGTATCGCCGCCGCCGATATGGAATGGGATATCGGCGTCATGCTCTACCGGCCCGACGCCGCAATCCCGGCCGGGGCGGACGGCCGCAAGGTCGGGGTGTTCCTGACCCATGGCGGGGCGAGCGACTGGCGGTCGATGGAGAAGCTGGCGCGGCTGCTCGCCGGCAAGCTCGGATACCGGGTCGCCAGCATGACCTATCCCGGCAGGCTCTATCTGCCCGACCCTTCGCGCGACTGGCCGGGCGATACGATCCGCGACGACGGTACCGTGCGAACCCCGATCTGGCTCGACGGCGAGCACATCGCCGATGACGAGTACGAGGTCGTGCACGATGCCTCGATGCGGGCACGGCACGGGATTCGTCCGAACGCCCGCGCCCGACCGGGGACCCGGTTCCACGACCGCATGGCGTCCTGGCCGCTCGCCTTCGAGGACGCGATGAAGGCGGTCTGCCGAAGATACTTTCCCCCCGATGAGTATTCGATCTACGTGCACGGCCACTCCACCGGGGGGCCGTTCGTCAATTTGCTGAGCCAACGGGTCGACAACGTGGTCGGGCTGATCGGCGTGGAGAACTCGCCCTTCGGCTACATCTACCGGCGCATGGCGGGCAGGGAGTGGACCGGGCCGTTCACCGATCTCCTGATCCGCAACTGGCGGGAAATCGCGCGCTATCGCGGCGCCGAGGCGCTCAAGAGCGAGGGACCGGAGGCGCTGATGAGCCTGGCGGCGCTGATGGAGGACGTGCTCGACGAATGGTCGGAATCGACCCGGTTCCCGCAATTCAAGGCCGAGTACATCGTCCACTACGCGTGCACCCCGGCGCTGGAGGCCGCGGCGGAGGCGACCGCCGCCCGCCTCCGCCTGGGCGAGGCGGCGACGCGGGAGCTCGTCGCGCGCTATGTCGGCATGGGGCGGGAGCTGGCGGGGCCCGGCGTCAAGCCGGTGCCCCCGCTCCTGTTCGGGATCACCGCCTACAGCCGCGATCACACCGCCGAGAAGTACCGCGATATCGTCGTTCCCGCCTATCGGGCCATGTCGCCCGCGCCGAAGATCGGCGTGGTGCGGTTCGGAGCCGGAATCCACTCCTACTGGGCGCCCGAGGAAGAGCTTCCGATGGGAACCCTGCCGGCGGTGATCCGGCTGTGGGAAGAGGCGATCTCCAGCGGTTATTTCCTGGTCCAGGGAGACTGAGACATGCCTATGACCGATGCCAAGTGGGTCGACATCGACGGGATCCGCACCCGCTATTTCGAGGCGGGGTCGGGACCCCCGCTGGTCCTGGTCTTCGGCGGCAATTTCGGCTCCGACGAGGCGGCGTCGAGCGCCATCGTCTGGAACCGGAACTTCGACTCGCTCGCCCGGCACTTCCACGTGGTCGTCTTCGACAAGCTCGGACAGGGACACACCGACAACCCGCCGGACGACGACTACACGATGAACGCCGTCGTCCAGCACGCGAACCGCTTCATCCGCACGCTCGGGCTCTCGGAGGTGCATCTGGCGGGCCATTCGCGCGGCGGCTACCTGGTCTGCCGCCTGACGCTGGAGCAGCCCGGCCTGGTCGCGTCCTGCACGATCATAGACAGCAACACCTGCGCGCCCGGCCGCGGCCTCAACGATGTCGTGCATGCCGGCGCGCCGCGCCCGCGGCTCGGCCGCGAATGCCAGAAATGGGTCTACGAGCACTACTCCTACAGCCCGCACCACATCGACGACGCTTTTCTCGATGCGGCGATGGAGGTGGCGAGCCTGCCCAAGTTCCAGGAATCCGTCCGCAAGATGGAGGACGAGGGACTCAAGACGAAAATGTTCCTGCCCGGCCTGGCGAAAGACAAGTCGGAGATGTTCGCCTGGATCCGCGACCGCGGCATGGGCAAGCCGACCCAGATAATCTGGGGCCGGAACGACCCGACGGCGCCGCTCGAACAGGGCTATGCGCTGTTCGACCTGATCGCCGCCACCGAGCCGCGCTGCCAGCTCCAGATCATCAACCGCGCGGGGCACCACTCGTTCCGCGAACAGCCGGAGATCTTCAACGAGATGCTGCGCGGCTTCATCCAGGCCCTTTAGGCGCGGGAACCGGACCCTTGTCCGACGGGTCGTGGCAGCCGCCCAGGGAATATTCCCGCGACGAGCTGGTCGAGATTTCCGATCGCGTGCTCGCCGAGCCCGACATCGAGGTCAGGCGGTACGAGGACGTCTTCCGGCTCGATGTGGCGGGCATGGAGTGGGATATCGGCGCGATGGTCTACGAACCCATGGACCGCGCCAGGTCGCATGTTTCCGCCGACGGTCGGCGTTCCGGCATGCTGATGACCCATGGAGGCGCCAGCGACTGGCGGTCCATCGAGCCCTACGCGCTGGTTCTTGCGCAGAAGCGCGGCTTCAAGGTGGTCAACATGACCTTCCCGGGCCGGCTCTATCTGCCCGACCCGTCGCGCGACTGGCCCGGCGACACCACGCATTCCGACGGCAGCCTGCGCACGCCGATCTGGAAGCGAGGCGAGGAGGTCGGCCGCGACCAGTACGAGATCGTGCGCGAGGCGTCCTACCGCCATATCTACGGCACGCGGACCTTCGCGCGCGCGCTCCCCGGCACCGTCTTCCACGAGCGGATGGCGGCATGGCCGCTCGCCTTCGAAGAGGCGATGAAGGACCTGTGCCGACGGCATTTCCCGGTCGACGACTACGCCGTCTATACCCACGGCCATTCCACCGGGGGGCCATTCTCCCACATGATCCTCCAGCGCGTCGAGAACGTCGTCGGGCTGGCCGGGATAGAGAACTCGACCTTCGCCTATATCTTCCACGAGATGACCGGGCACGACTGGCCCAACCCCTTCAACGATCTCCTGGTCCGCGACTGGCGGGAACTCGCCCGCTACACCGGCGCCGAACTCTACATGCGGGAAGGCGGCGATCCGCTGATGCGTCTGCCCTGGGTGATGGAGGAAGTCTTCGAAATGTGGGACGAGGTGAAGCGGTTCCCGCAGATCAAGGCGGAGTATTTCTTCCACATACACTCGATCCCGGCGCTGACCGAAGCCGCGACCGTGACCGCCGCGCGGCTCGGCATGTCGGAGACAAAGACGCGGGACCTTGTCGACCGCTATGTCGGCATGGGGCGACCGCTCGCGGGCAAGGGCGCGAAACCGGTGCCGCCGCTGCTCTACATCATCAACCGGTTCAGCCGCGACCACACGCCTGAGAAGTATTACGGCGTCATGCTGCCGATGCTGGAGAAGATCGAGCCCGCGCCCGAGGTGCGGATCGTCGAGTTCGGCACCGGCATCCATTCCTATTGGCGCGCCGAGGAAGGCCTGCCGATAGGGCTGGTCCCGCCCGCCGTCGAAATCGTCTGCGAGGCGATAGCGGCTGGATACTACTAGGCGGGAAAAGGAATTGGATTCGGCACGGGCCGTGTCTGTAGACTGAGACCTTGCGGCGGCAAAGCCGCGGGGGACAAGCAACAGGAAGGGAGAACGGCAATGGGATTTTCAAGCTCGGCGCGTATGGTTTCGAGGACGGCGGCGTGCGCCGTTCTTGCCGCCGGAGTGACGGTCGGCGCGTCGGCGTCGGCGGAGACGCGGCTGACGCTCGGCATCACGTCCAACCTCAGCACTGTGAACCCCTATGGCGACAGCGCGTCGCATCTCTATGGGCTGTGGGGTGAGATCTACGGGAATCTCTGCCGCTACAGCTTCGAGAAGGGCGGATATGTCGGCCACCTCGCGGAGAAATGGGAGACCACGGACGAAAACACCTGGATCTTCCACCTCAAGAAGGGGATGAAGTTCCACAACGGAACCGAGGTGACGGCGAAGGATGTCGTCCATTCCTTCTTCCGGATGAGCAAGGATCCGGAGAGCAGCCAGAAGCAAAATTCGAGCCGGAAGATCAAATCGGTCGAGGCGGTGGACACGTACACCGTCAAGATGATCTCCCACAAACCGACCTCGTCGCTGCTGAGCTATATCTGCGGCCTGTGGGCGATCACCAGCAAGGACACGTACGATAAGTACGGCGCCAAGGAAGCCGACAAGAACCACGCTTACGGCGCCGGGCCCTACAAGCTCAAGGAATTCGTCATCGGCAACCGCATGGTGCTCGAGAAGGCGAAAGGCAATCCTTTCCTCAGGCCGGGTTCGCCCGACATCGTCATCGTGCGCAAGATGACCGAGTCGGAGCAGCGCGTTACCGCCCTGCTCAACGGCGAGATCCAGATCGCGCAGTTCATACCGCCGCATCTTCTGAGCCGCATCGAGAAGTCGAAGAACTCCAGGCTGGTTCCGACCAGCTCGGTCGAGATCATGTTCCTGGCGATGAACCCCGATATGAAGCCGTGGGACAACAAGAAGGTGCGCCAGGCGGTCTGCCACGCCATCAACCGCGAGGGCATCGTCAAGGCGCTGCTCAAGGGACAGGCGCAGCTGCTGCAGGGGCCCATCGGTCCCGGGCAGTACGCCTACAATCCCGACCACAAGCCGGTCTACGACTACAACCCGGAGAAGTCGAAGAAGCTGCTCGCCGAGGCCGGGTACGCCAAGGGGGTCGATGTCGACCTCTATACGCCGGTCGCGCGGTACGTGAACGACAAACAGATCACCCAGGCCATGGTCCCGATGCTGAACGCAGTCGGAATCAGGACCAAGCTGCACACGCCCGAGTGGGTCACGCAGTGGGCCAATGTCCGCAAGGGCAAGGTGCCGTTCTTCTACCAGGGCCGCGGCTCGGTGATCGATCCGGGACCGGCGCTTTCGCAGTACTTCGAGACCGGGGTTTCCCCGCGCATCAAGTTCTCGAGCGCGGAATACGACAAGCTGATGCAGGCGGAACGTGCCGCCTTCAACGAGAAGGAGCGGATCGCCACCCTGCGCAAGGCCATGTCGGTTCTCACCGAGGAGGCGCCGGCCTGCTTCATGTGGACGCATACGCTGCAATACGGCGTGGCGAACAACGTCGACTACCAGCCGCGTCCGGACGGTCGTCCGTATATGAGCGAAGCGACGATGAAGAACTAACGCGTCCACGAAGCCGGGCGCGCGGCTGCATCGGGTCATGCCTGTCTGACGGAAAGGCGGGTTTGTATTGCTGACCTATACCGTCAAGCGGGTGATCGGGACGGTTCCCGTCCTGTTGTTGATCACCCTGCTGGTGTTCGGCCTGTTGCAGCTCGCGCCCGGCGACCCCGCCGATATCCTGCTGCCGGAGGAGGCGACGCACGAGGATATCGCCGAGGCCCGGGCGCGGTGGGGCCTCGACAAGCCATTCCACGAGCAATATCTGAATTTTCTCGCCTCCGCCGTCCAGGGCGATTTCGGCGAATCGTTCCGCTACAAGGAATCGGTTACCGCACTGCTGGCCCAGCGCTTTCCGGCGACGCTCGAGCTCACGTTCTTCGCGACGCTGCTGGCGGTTCTCATCGGTGTTCCGCTAGGGGTTTGGGCGGGGGCCAGACCGAATTCCTGGGTGGATAATTTCGGATCCGTGTTCGGGTTCTTCGGCATAAGCATGCCGAGTTTCTGGATGGGGATCATGCTGATCCTCATCGTCTCGGGATATTTCAACCTCCTCCCGTCGGCCGGACGCGAGACCTACGGCATCGCCGGTCCGACGATCACCGGCTTTTACACCGTCGACAGCCTGATAGAGGGCAACTGGAAGGGCTTCTTCGACGCGCTTTCCTACATCATCATGCCGGCCGCGACGCTCGGGGTGAACATGCTGGGCATCCTGATGCGGGTCACGCGATCGGCGATTCTCGATGTCACGCACGAGGAGTTCGTGACCACCGCCCGCGCCAAGGGGCTGAGCGGCCGGGTGGTGCTCTGGCGGCACATCGTCCGCAACGCCCTGATTACCATCATCACCGTGGTCGGGCTCGAACTGGGGACGCTGCTTTCGGGTTCGATCATCGTCGAGACCGTTTTCGCGTGGCCGGGGATCGGAAATCTGCTGATCAACGGCCTCGGCACCAGGGACTATCCGCTCATCACGGGTGTTGTGCTCGCCTACACCGTGCTGTTCGTCACCGTCAACTTCCTCATCGATATCAGCTATGGCGCGATCGATCCGCGAATCCGTTTCGACTAGCCCCGCCGCGCCGCTGATCGAGTGGCTGGCTGAGCTGAAAAGGCGCTCGCGGCGCTGGATGAAGGTCAAGGTCTGCCTAGGCGGAACCGTCGTGGCGCTGCTGATAGCGGTGGGTGTGCTGGCGCCTGTCATCACGCCCTTCGATCCCAACCAGCAGGACTTGCTCGCCGCGCTCCAGGCGCCGGACTATTTCGCCGGGAAGTTCTTTCTCGGGACCGATCATGTCGGGCGCGACATTCTCAGCCGGATCATCTACGGCGCGCGGATATCGCTGGTGATCGCCTCCACCGTGGTGCTGATCTCGGGCATCGTCGGCGTCGGGTTCGGGGCGGTCTCGGGCTATTTCGGCGGACGAACCGATTTCGCGATCCAGAAGGCCGTGGAAGTGGTCTGGGCGTTCCCCCCGCTCCTGCTGGCGATCGCCATCCTTGCTTTCATGGGGCAGGGGCTCGGCATCCTGATCATCGCGCTGGTGGCCCAGCGCTGGATACCCTATTGCCGCGTCGCCCGCGGGCAGACGCTGTCGCTCAGGGCGCGGGACTTCGTCACCGCGGCGCGCTCGCTCGGTGCTTCGCACGGCCGGATCGTCGGCCGCCACATCCTGCCCAACCTGCTGCAGGCGGCGATCGTGATCGGCACCTTCGCCATGGCATCGGCGATCATCTCGGAGGCCAGCCTGAGCTTCCTCGGCCTCGGGGTGCCGCCGGAAATTCCGACCTGGGGCAGCATGCTCGCCGACGGGCGCGAACATATCAGCACGTCCTGGTGGCTGGCGCTGTTCCCCGGGCTCTGCATCTTCATGACGGTGCTCGGTATCAACCTGCTCGGAGACGGGCTGCGCGACATCCTCGATCCGCGCCTCAAGCGGGCGTCGACGGGGATCACTTGAAACGTTGCGGCGAGGAGAGAAGCTGATGCCGATCTCGGGCGAGAAATTTGTCGACGTGGGCGGGGTCCGGACCCGCTATTTCGAGCGAGGCTCGGGCGAGATCGTGGTGCTGGTGCATGGCGGCGCATTCGGCTCGACCACGGGCGCCTGCTGCGCAGACGACTGGGACCTGAATTTCGACGGGCTCGCCCGGTGGTTCCGCGTCTTCGCGATCGACAAGCTGGGGCAGGGCTACACCGACAATCCCCGGACGGACGACGACTACACGATGCATGCGGCGGTGCAGCACGCCCACGCGACGCTGCGCGCGCTGGGGATCGAGGGAGCGCATCTGGTGGGCCATTCGCGCGGCGGCTATCTCGTCTGCAGGCTCACCGTCGAGCATCCGGAGCTGGTCCAGAGCTGCACCATCGTCGACAGCAACACCTGCGCGCCGGGAACCGGGCGCAACGATTTCGTGTTCGCCAACATGCCGAAACCCGCGCTGAGCGCCGAGAGCCAGAGATGGGTCGTGCAGAAATACTCCTACAGCGACGATCACATATCGGACGCGTGGATCGATGCCATGGTCGCGGTCTCGCAGCAGCCCAAATACGCCGAGGCGGTCCGCAAGATGACCGGAGACGGATTCCAGTGGTCCAAGTTCCTGCCCGGGATCCAGACCCAGAAGGAGGAGATGTTCCGCATCCTGCGGAGCCGCGGCATCCAGCGCCCGGTCATGCAGGTCTGGGGCAGCGAGGACCCCACCGTGTCCTTCGAGCAGGCGATGGGCCTCTATCGGATCCTCGCCGAGAAGGAGCGCCGCGCGCGCTGGCAGGTCTTCCATCGCTGCGGCCACTACAGCTTCCGCGAGCATCCCGAGCGGTTCAACGAGGTGATCCGGACTTTCATTCAAGCTCCGTGACCGGGGCCGAGGAGAGCGGACATGGATTTTTCGCAGGCGAAATTCGTCGATGTCGACGGGATAAGCACGCGTTACTTCGACAAGGGTAAGGGCGAGACGATCGTCCTGTTTCACGGCGGCAATTTCGGCTCCCATCACGGTGCCGACTGCGCGGCCGACTGGAACCTCAATTTCGACGGGCTTGCCGAGGAATGCCGGGTCGTCGCCGTCGACAAGATCGGGCAGGGATATACCGACAACCCGGAGACCGACGACGATTACACGATGGCGCGGGTGGTCAGACACGCGCTCGGCTTCCTCGACGCGCTCGACCTCTCCGATTGCCATATCGTCGGACACTCGCGCGGCGCCTACCTGACCTGCCGCATGACGCTCGAGAACCCCACGCGCATCAAGTCCAACATCATGGTCGACACCAACACGCTGGGGCCGGGCCAGGGTCGCAATCACATCGTCTTCACCGACACGCCCAAACCCTATCTCAGCCGCGAGAGCCAGCGCTGGGTGATGGAGAACTATTCCTGGAACCCGAAGATCGTCACCGAGGACTGGCTGGACGAGCTGATGCGCGTGGCCGCCTTGCCGAAATATCTGGAATCGGTCCGCAAGATGCTCGACGAAGGGCTGCTCGACCGGGTGTTCGTGCCCCAGCTCGGACGGGAAAAGAGGGACACGTTCGACCGGCTGATGAGCACCGGCACGCAGCGCCCGAACCTGATCGTCTGGGGGCTCAACGACCCGACGGCGACGATCGACCAGGGCTTCGGGCTATACGAGATCATGGTGCACAAGGAGCCGCGGACCGAGATGCACGTCTTCAACCATTCGGGGCATTTCAGCTATCGCGAGCATCCGGAGGCCTTCAACCGGCTGATACTCGACTACGCGCACAGCCTCTAGGTCGCGGGTCCTCCCAGGGAGAGACAGGATGAGCGGCGCTTCACTTCCCTACGATCCGCGCAACCCCGCGCTCCGCACCTTCCACGACGCGATTCCGGCGTTTCTCGACGGCACCGACACGCCGCGGGACTACCTCGAACGCTGCCTGGAGGCCATCGGGGAGCGCGAACCGGACGTGAGGGCGTTCGTCATCACCAACATCGAGAGCGCGCGCAAGGCGGCGGACCGTTCGTCGGACCGATACAGGAGGAACCGTCCTCTGTCGGCGGTCGACGGTATGCCGGTCTGCATCAAGGACCTGTACGAAACCATCGACATGCCGACCCAGATGAACAGCCCGGTCTACGAGGGATGGCAGTCGATTCGCGACGCCGCCCATGTCTACGCGCTGCGCACGGGCGGGGCCGGCATCGTCGGAAAGACCGTGACCACGGAATTCGGACAGGCCACGCCGGGACCGACCCGCAACCCGTTCGATCTCACCCGCACTCCCGGCGGATCTTCCAGCGGAACGGCCGCGGCGGTGGGCGCCGGCATGGTTCCCGCGGGCAGCGGGAGCCAGGTCAGGGGCTCGATCCAGCGGCCCGCCGGCTATTGCGGCAACTACGCGCTGAAACCGACCTTCGGCGCGCTCAACCGAGGCGGCGGACACTCGATGGCGCCGAGCCAGAGCGTGCTCGGCGTCCATGCCGGTTCGCTCGAGGATTGCTGGCGAACGGCGTTCCACATCTCCCGGACGGTGGGCGGCGACCCCGGTCAGCCCGGCCTGTTCGGCCACCCGGAGCTGGAGCGTGCTGTCAAGCCCCGGCGGCTCGCGCGCCTCGAGACGCGTGCCTGGCCGGACACCGAAGACGAGACCAGGGAGATCTTCGAGAAGTTCCTTACCGACGTCGGCGGACAGGGAGTCGAAATCGTCTCGCGCGTGGACGACGACCGCGTCGACGCCCTGGAGCGGGCGCTCCTCACCATCCCCGAGTTCATGTTCGACATCTTCGCCTATGAGATGCGCTGGCCGACCTGGGGATATCGCGACATGGAGGGCGACCTGCTCAGCGAAGCGGTTCTGGAGCGCCTCGAGCGGGGCGAGCAACTATCTCCAGAGGATTATCGCGACCTTCTTGCCATGCGCGATGCGTTGCGGCGGACCTTCGCGGCGCTGGACGGCGCGTTCGACGGGTATCTGACGCTGTCCGCCAAGGGTCCTCCCCCGGTCGGCATGCCGGTGGGCGATCCGGTGTACGGCGACGTCTCCTCCTGTCTTGGGGCGCCGGCCTGGAACCTGCCTTTGCTCGCGGACCGCGGCCTGCCGATGGGAATCCAGCTCCTCGGCCACCCCCATGAGGACTACGACCTGGCGCTGCGCGGCAGATGGTTCGTCGAGTCGTTCCTCGCGGCGTAGCGGGTCGCCCATGCGTGTCCATGTCGATTCTTACGCGACCGACGGCCCCGGCGACGTGGCGGGCCTCGAACGGATTCTCTCCGAACTGCCGATGGGGGGCATTGCGCGCCTGGCGCTGGTCGCCAAGACGGAAGGCACGGCGACGATCAACGATTTCTCGCGCGAGCTCGCGCTGTCGTCCGCCGAGCGGACGATAGAACGTATCGGCGGCACGGATCTGCTCGGCGCTTCCACGCTCATCTTCTCGACCGGCTCCGAGGGCGTGCTGAGCCCCGTGGTCTACGTGCTGGCTTCCATCGACGACGACGGCGACGGCGATCGGGCGCGCCTGGTCATCGGCGGCGGGCGGACCCGCGCGATGGAGGCGGGCGAGCTGGTCACGCCGACCCACGCACGGCTGGTCGCCGGCGCGGTGGAGGAGGCGATGGCCGAAGCCGGGCTCGCACCCGATCAGGTTGCCCTGGTCTTCGTCAAGAGCCCGATCCTCAGCCACCGGGACGCCGCGGCAACCGGCGATCCGGCGGTCATCGCCCGGGCAGGGTCGAGCGGCCAATCCCGCGGCGCGGCCGCGCTCGGCGTCGCGTTGGCGCTGGGCGAGCTGTCCGAAACCGAGATCGAAGACACGCGGATCGGCGCCGATCTTCACCGCCATTCGAACCGGACGATGAGCTTTTCCGGAACCGAGGTCGAAGTCGGCGAGGTCCTGGTCCTGGGCAACCGGCCCGGGGCCGGCGGTTCGACCCAGGTCTTTTCCGGGCCGATGGCCGATATTCTCGACGCGGGCTCCCTGAGAGGCCTGTTTCGCACGGCGGGTTGCCGCTTCGACGGTGCCGGCGAGATCGCCTCGCCGGAACTGCTGCGTGCGGTGTTCCTGAAGGCCGGCGTGGCCCCGGACGGGCGGGTGCGCGGCGAACGCACCACCGTCTTCCACAGCGACCTCGACCCCGACAAGCACATGCGGGCGACCGCGAGCGGGGTGATCGGCGGGATACTCGGCACCGGGCGGGTCTTCGTCAGCGGCGGTACCGAGCACCAGGCGCCGCCCGGCGGCGGGTTGTGCGCGTGTATCGCCGACGTGGGAAGCCCGAATGGCCGATAGCCCTCCTGCCGCCGGGCCCTATGCCGGCCTGGGCAAGATCGGACTGATTTGCCCGTCGACCAATACCAGTATCGAGCCGGAGTTTTACCGGATGGCGCCGGCGGGTCTGTCCGTCCACGTCGCGCGCGCCTTTCAGGACGGGCCTCAGGCGCCGGCGCTCTACCGGCAGATCGCCGAAAACGTCGAGGGTGCCGCCCGCGATCTGGGTTCGGCCGGGGTCGACGTGATTGCCTTCGGCTGCACCTCGTGTACTTACTTTTTCCCGGGCGACGTGCTGACCGGGGCGATGACCCGGACGACCGGCGCGCCCGCGATACTGACTGCCGACGCCGTGGTGGCGGGATTGCGCGCGCTGGGCGCGCGGCGCATCGCGCTGGCCACGCCGCGGACCGATTTCGTCAACCGGCGCGAGACCGAATGGCTGACCGAACAGGGTTTCGAGGTGGTATCGGTCGAAGGACTCCAGCTCGGCAAGACCGCTGCCGAACGCGCCGGTATCGGCCGGGTCCCGCTGGAGACCACGTACGAATTGGCCAGGCGGGTCGACCGGCGGGATGCCGACGCGGTCTTTATAAGCTGCACCAACCTGCCTTCGCTCGGCCTGATCGAACGCCTGGAGGACGAGCTCGGCAAGCCGGTGGTGACCAGCAACCAGGCGACGTTCTGGCACTGCCTGCGGACGATGGGATCGACAATGACGCTCGAAGGCCACGGGCAGCTGCCGGGGCGGCACTGAACGACACCCGTCCGGCCTCCGGACGTTCAACCGAACAGATCCAGACTCCCGCCCAGCCCGCGCTCCTCGGCCGCCCGCAGCGCATGGCGGGCCAGCGCGAGGTCGCAGATCGCCATACCCTGGACGATCGCGAAAATGCGCTGGTCGGGGTTCTCGCGGACCGGCTTGGTGCCGGCGACGACTTCGCCGATATCGGCGTCGACGCGGGCCTCCAATGCGGCCCGGTCGATCCGGCCGTTGCGGAGCCAGGACTCGATGTCGCCCAGCACCGTCGCGTACTCGAAATCGTCGACCACGAACCCGTCGATCTCCTCCAGCACGCCGAACGCGACCTCCTCGGTCTCGCCCATCGAGCACAGGAAGGCGCCCGGCGACAGCATGCCGGGCCCGATCACCGGGGCCTCCGCCAGCGTCAGTGTGATCGCGATCTGGGCGCCGTCGAGCGCCTCGCGCGGATCGTCCACGGCGACGAACCGGGTGGATGGATCGGAACGGCTGCGACAGAAATCCTCGGCGCTCGCCCGCCGCCGCGCCACGACCCGGACCTCGTCGAGGTCGAAAACCCGGGTGATCGCCGGAAACAGCTCCGCGGCGATCGAACCGGCGCCGATCAGCGCAAGCACCCTGGATTCCGGCGGCGCCAGATGCCTGGCGGCGACCACCCCGGTGAGCGCGGTGCGGAACCGGTGCAGCCAGGTCTCGTTCAACAGCCCGATCGGCGCGCCGGTGCCGTCGTCGAACACGACCAACATGTGGTGGGACCGAAAACCATGCTTCCTGGCCACATCGCTGATCAGCCGGATCCCGGTGACGTTCTCCGAAATCAGGGTCGCGCCCTTGGACTTGTAGCGTGCGGCCGTGGCGATCCCGGAACCGCCGAACAGGGCGGCCGGCTCGGAGAGACGGAAGATGTCCCTGGTGCCCAGATCGCGGAACGTGCGCTCGACGATCTCGAGCCCGGTCTCGACATCGAGCACCGCCTTGAGGTCCGCTTCCCTGAGCACCCGCAATTCCGGCATCGCCGCCGCCCCCGTTCCCTATCCCCGGCTGGACGGGGATTACCCGGAGCGCGAGTATACCGGGGAAGCGGAGGAGAGGCGCTCTGACCGACCGGCGAGGCATGGCCGAAGCGTTTCGCGGCGAATGGAAAAAGCTCGGTTTCCTGATCGGGCTGGCGACAACCTGCTACTACCTCTACGTCGCGACCTGGGGCACCTTCAGCCCGGCGCTCGACCGGAGCCTGTTCATCTATGCCGGCGTGGCGCTCGCGATCTGCGTACATCCGCTGGCCCGGACGATCCCGGCCAGGGCATTCGATGTCGTCTTCCTGCTCGCGGTGACCTACGCCACCTTCCGGTTCAACGACCGCTACCTCTACTTCGCCGAGAACGAAGGCTTCGATATCGGCGATTTCGATATGGCGGTCGGCTGGATCATGATCCTCGGCGTGATCGAGGGCGGGCGGCGCGCGCTCGGCATGGCCATGGCGATCATCTCGGGCGTATTCCTGCTGTTCCTCTTTTTCGGCGCGTGGGTCCCTTGGCCGTTCGTCCATAGCGGGTTCGACCTGCGCCAGATCGCGACCGCGCTGTATGCCCAGACCGACGGGCTGTACGGCTCGATCACCTATGTGCTGGCCTCCAACCTGTTCCTGTTCCTGGTGTTCGGAACCTTCCTGATCCGCTCCGGCGCGTCGGACTACTTCACCGATCTCTGCCTGTCCTTCCTCGGCACCCGTCCGGGCGGCGGGGCGAAAGCCGCCGTCGGGTCGTCCTTCATCACCGCCAGCATCTCGGGCTCCGCATCGGCCAATGTCGCGATAACCGGCAGCATCACCATCCCGATCATGATGAAGACCGGCTACCGGCCAGCGGTCGCCGCCGGGATAGAAGCCGCGGCCTCCACCGGCGGCACGATCATGCCGCCGGTGATGGGGGCATCGGCCTTCATCATGGTGGCGCTGACCGGCTTCTCCTACGGGACGATCGTGATCGCGGCGACGATCCCGGCGCTGCTCTATTTCCTCAACGTCTACCTGCAGGTCCATTTCTACGCCCGGCGCAACGGTCTGAAGGGGCTGCCGGCTGAGGATTGCCCGTCTTTCCGCCAGACGCTGAAACAGGGCTGGGCCTATCTGGTGCCGATCGCGGTGGTGGTCGTGATGGTCTATCTCGACTACTCGCTCAGGCGCATCGGGATGCTGGCCATCGTGAGCGTGATCGCGGCGAGCTGGCTTACCTCGCGTCCCATGGGACCGCGCGCGATCCTCGTCGCGCTCGCCGAGGGCGCGCGGAGCTCGCTGCCGATCGTCGCCATCGCCGGTCCGGTCTCGATCATCGCCGGCGCGGTGCTGCTTCCCGGCACGGGGATCCGCATTACGGGCATGATCATCGACCTCGCCGAGAGCAATCTCGCCTTCACGGTGATGTTCATCTTCGTGATCGGCTACATCCTGGGCATGGGGCTGTCGGTCATTCCGGCCTATGTGATCCTGGCGACCCTCGCGGCCCCGGCCCTGATCCAGCTCGGCATCCCGGTGATGGCCGCCCACCTCCTGGTGCTGTGGTGGGGCCAGGCCTCGAACGTTACCCCGCCGGTCGCGCTGGCGGCCTACATGGCGGCCGGGATTTCCAAGCAGCGACTCTGGCCGGTCTGCAATGTCGCCATGGTCAAGGCGATGGCGATCTTCTACCTACCGGTGCTGTTCGTCTATCAGCCGGGATTGCTGCTGCAGGGAAGCGTGTGGAGCATCGTGATCACCATTGCCTCGCTGGCGCTGGGCGGGCTGGCGATTTCGGCCGGCATCGAGGGCTTCTACTATGCTCGGCTCTCGCTTGCCGCACGGGTGCTCTCGATCGTGATCGGCATCGTGCTGGTACTGACCCACGGGGTCTACGCGCTCATCCCGGTGGCCTGTTTCGCCGTATTCACGGTCTGGCAGTTCCGCAGGCGCAAGACGGGCGATACCCCGACCGCCGGTTGAACGCGGCCGCTGTTTCCGCCCACCGGCCCGGTTGCTACTGTGGCAAGCGGGAATTCGAACAAGGGAGACCGAAGGATGCACAAAGTCATCGCGACAACCCTCGCCTCGGCGGCGGCGCTGGCACTCGCGCAGGCGGCGGCGGCGCAGAGTCTCGTCATCGGAACCAGCTCGCCCGGCGGCAGCTACTTCCTGATGGGCGGCGGGCTGTCGACCGCGATAACCCGGGATCTGGAGGGCATCACCCTGTCGACCCGGACCACCGCCGGTTCGACCACCAACATGCGGATGCTCAGCCGCGAGGGCGGCGGGCTCAACCTTGGCCTGGCCAATCTTGGGGCGGTCTACAATGCGGTCACTTCGACCGGAAAGTTCAAGGGCAAGCCGCCGGCCAAGAACGTCCGCGCGGTGATGGCGCTCACCATCTCGCCGATCCACTGGGTGACCCTCGCCAAGGACAACATCAAGTCCTTCGCCGACCTCAAGGGCAAGCGGGTCTCGCTTGCCAAGGCGGGCAGCGGCACCGCGGCCAACGCCGACCTGATCCTGAGGACGGTGGGCGTGCGCGACCAGATCAAAGCCCAGTTCCTCGGCTTCAGCGAGGCCGGCAACGCGCTGCGCGACGGCAACATCGATGCCTTCGCCGTCGCGTCCGCCGTTCCCGTTCCGGTGGTCAGCGCGATGGCGGCGACCCGCAAGATCCGCCTGATCCCGCTTGCGCCGAACGAGCTCAAGGCGGTGCTCGGCAAGAACCCGGCCTTCGCACCCTATGTCATCAAGGCCGCGGATTACGGCGGCGGGGTGGTCGCCGACGCGCAGTCCTACGGCGTGCCGTCGACGATCATGGCGCAGGACAGCGTGCCGGACGAGACGATCTATCGCATGGTCAAATACATCTTCACCGACAAGACCAACAAGTACATGAAGACGGTCTACAAGTCCTGGAACCCCACCGCGGGGATCGCGGTGTTCAAGAACGCCGGTATCAAGCACCATCCCGGCGCGTTGAAGGCCTACAATGAGCTCGGCATGACGAAATAGCGCGGGCACCGGCGGGCCGGGCGAAAAAGGGGCCATCCGGCCCTGACCTGCCCCCGGCGACTGGTCCGGCGTGAATGTTGGTGCGTTGACGATTTCTCTGCCCAGCTGGCCGTTCGGCGGAGCGGAGCCGGGCGGCCAGCTTGGCGTGACGAGCGTCCCGGCGCCGGCGGCCGATATCCCAGGCTGCTGTGCGGATGCACGGCAACCACGACGCGCTCCGGCCGATCGCCAAAGCCGTCGTCGAGCACCCGGCGCTTTATGGGGATATCTGGAAACCGGTGAAAACAAAAGGTGGCGGAGGGGGTGGGATTCGAACCCACGGTACGCATAGCGCACAACGGTTTTCGAGACCGCCCCGTTCGACCGCTCCGGCACCCCTCCGCGCGCAGGCCCCGGTCCGAAGGCGGCGCGGACCCTAGCGCAAAGCCCGTTCCCGCCGCAAGCCGATCGTGCCGTCAGCCGGACCGGGCCGCGTGCATCGCCGCGCGGTAGCCGAACACCATCGCGGGGCCGAGCGTGGTTCCCGGCCCGGGATAGGTGCCGGCCATGATCGAGCCCATGTCGTTGCCGCAGGCATAGAGGCCGGGAATCGGGGCGTCGTTCTCGCCCAGCACCTGACCGTCGGCGTTGGCCGCGAGCCCGGCGCTGCAGGCAAGCTCGGCAGGCCACACCGCCATGGCCACCAGCGGCGACCCGGTTATCGGCGCGAGGCAGGGATTCGGGCGGTTGTCGGGATCGCCGTTGAACCGGTTGAGCTCGGTATCGCCCTTGCCGAAATCGGAATCCGTTCCCTCCTCGGCGAAGCGGTTGTGCCGCGCGATCGTGTCGGCCAGCCCCTCGGCGTCCACCCCGATTTTCGCCGCCAACTCGACCGCCGTGGCGCCGAGGGTCACGTAGCCCGCCTTCTCGTGCCGCGCGAGGTTCCTGGCTTCCGGGTGGATGTCGCCGAGCCCGTATTTCCGGACGAATCCGGCATCGCAGATCAGCCAGGCCGGGATCGACGGGCCGATCTCGTGGGCGCGGAACATGCCTTCGACGAAGTCGTGATAGGACACCGCCTCGTTGACGAAGCGCCGCCCGGCCTCGTTCACCGCGATCAGGCCCGGCTTGGCGCGGTCTAGGAGGATGTGCGGGTAGAGCCCGGTGCCGCCCTCCTTGCGCGGGTTGAGGGACACCGGGGTCCACAGCCCACCCTCGCCCTTGCTCTCGATCCTGCCGCCCAGCCGCTCGCCGGCCGCGAGCCCATCGCCGGTGTTCTCGGCGACGGCGAGCGAATATTTGGGGTCGGCGCGGGGCATGAAGGCGGCGCGCAACGCCGCGTTATGCGCCACCCCGCCGGTCGCGAGCACCACGCCGCGCCGCGCCCTGACCCTGACCGGTCCGTTCGCGGTCTCCAGCACGACGCCTGCGGCCCGGCCGTCCTCCTCGACGACCTCGCCGAGCGCGGCGCCGAATTCGACCGGAACGCCGTTCTGCGCGAGGCTGTAGAAGAGCCGTCCGATCAGCGCGTTTCCCATCGTCAGCCGGGTACCACGCCGGAACCTCAGCCGGTCCATCAGGTAGCGCAGCACCAGCCCGACCGTATGGGCGAAATTGCCCACCGACCGGTAGCGGCCGAGCATCCGCGTCAGGTCGACCTTGCCGACCATCATGCCGCCGAACAGCAGGTATTCGGGGATCGGCGGGCGGACCCGGGCGAAGTCCGCGCCGAGCTTCCTTCCGTCGAACGTCTCGGGGACGATCGCGCGCCCCTCCACCGCCGCGCCGGGCAGGTTGCTGCGATAGTCGGGATGGCGCCCGCAGGCGACGAAGCTGAGCTCGCTGCGCGCGACCAGATCGTCGATCACCTTCGGCCCGTCTTCCAGATAGACCGCGCGGCGCGAATCCGCCCCGTTATCGCCGATCAGCGCGTCGAGATATCGCGCCGCGTCTTCGGCGCGGTCCACGAACCCCGCCTCGCGGTTCTGGCTGTTGCCGGGAATCCAGAGCGTGCCGGCCGACGTCGCGCCGGTGCCGCCGACCTGCTGCGACTTCTCGCAGATCAGCACGTCGAGCCCTTCCAGCGCCGCGACGAGCCCGGCGGTCATCCCGCCCGGCCCCGCGCCGGCGACCAAAAAATCGACCTCGCGGTCCCAGGAATTTCCGTTCTCGTCGGTCATTCAGTCGATCCGGGGCACGATTTCTTCGGCGAAGATCTGCATCTGGTCGAGCAGCTCCCGCAAATCGTTGGCCGCGAAGTAGAGGCCGAGAAGATGGGTGACGCCGGCCTCGCCCAGCCGGTTGGCGCGCTCGACGACGTCGTCCACCGTGCCGATCAGGTTGATGTCCTCGTGGCCGAGCGCCCCCTGCTCCTTCAACGTCGATTTCCGGAGCGAGGTGAGGTGCGCGCACATCTGGGTCTTCTCGAACCGCGCGAGCGCCGCCTCGCGGGTCTTGCCGATATGGACGATATATTGCGGCGCGACCTCGATCGACGCGGGATCGCGTCCCGCCTCCCCGGCGAGGCGATGAAGCTCCTTCACGTCAGCGGCGATCCTGTCCAGCGGCACCGCGGCGGGCAGCCAGCCGTCGGCGTGTTCCACCGTGCGGCGCAGGTTGTTGGCGTTGTTGCCGCCGACATAGAGCGGGATCCGATCCTGTTTCGGCTTGGGCCAAAGCTCGACGTCGCGGAACCCGTAATACGAGCCGTCGTATGACGCCACACGCTCTCGGAACAGGAGACCGAGCGCCTCCAGCCCCTCGTCGACGATCCGGCCGCGGGCGGTCTTGCTGCCGGGCTGGAGCGCCTCGAACTCCTCGCGGTAGGCGCCGATGCCGACGCCGATCTCGAGCCGCCCGCCGGAGAAATGATCGAGCGTGGCGATCTGTTTCGCCGTCACCACGATGTCGCGCCGCATCGGCAGCACCAGGATGCCGGTGCCGAAGCGGAGCGTCGTCGTCTCGGACGCGACGAAGGAATAGGTTATCAGCGGCTCCCAGAACCGCGGCGGCGTCGGGAACTCGGCGCGCACATAGTGCTGGGTCGTCATATGGTCGTTGCCCCAGACCGAGTGATAGCCGAGCGTCTCGGCGTGCCTGGCGATCCGGATCACCGCGTCCGGGTCGGAGAACGGGATCGGATAGGTGAGCCCCTCCATCCCGGTGGGCAGACCGACGCTAACCCGCATGTTGGACCTCCCGCGCTCTCAATTGGGCAGTCGCTTCCGCATCGACGGCGCCGCCCGCATCCAGGGCCACGGAATAGCGGCTGCGTGCGCATTCGGGCGAGACCAGCCCGGCCCGGCAGTCCCGCGCGACCGCCTCGGGGTCCCGCTCTCTCGGATCTCCGAGACCGCCGCCGCCCGGCATCTCGATCACCACGCGGTCGCCGGAGGGAACGGTCTGGGTGCCCTTGCCGTCGAGCTCCCCGCCCGATCCGAGCCCGACCCGTCCGCCCGACCCGTCGTCCCCGCCGGCGCGCCCGCGCGGCGGATGGTCGATCCGGTCGAACAGCGCGCTGAAGGCGAACGGCGCGTCTTCCAGAATGCCGAGCTCCATCACCTGCCCCAGCCCGCCGCGGTTGGCCCCGGGACCGCCGGAATCGGTGCGGAACTCCTTGCGCCAGAACACCACCGGAGAGATCGCCTCGGTCACCTCGACGGGCACGCTCCTGACCCCGCTCGGGAAGCCGGTGGCCGACAGCCCGTCCTTGCCCGGCCGCGCGCCGGCGCCGCCGGAATGGAAGCTGAGCACCGTGAAGGGCTCGGCGTCGGCGACCTCGGCGGGATCGCACTCGACCCGGCCGGGTCCGCCGAACGCGTAGACGTTCCACAGGCACGACGTTCCCTCGGCCGGGACCGCGCCGTCGATCGCCTGGGCGAGGCATCCGAACACCACGTCGGGCAGCATCTGGCCGGTCACGTGGCGGACCGCGACGGGCGCCGGGTACTCGGCGTTGAGGATGGTGCCGGGCGGCGCGGTGACCCGTATCGGCGCCAGCGAACCCGCGTTGTTCGGGACCCTGGGGGCCACGATGCAGCGCACGCCGAACGAGGTGTAGGCCTCGGTGTAGCAGAGCGGCACGTTGATCCCGTAGGACGAAACGCCGCTGGTGCCCGTGAAGTCGACGTCGATTCCGTCCCCGCCCACCGTCATCTCCGCCACCAGGTCGACCGGGTTCTCCAGCCCGTCGATCCGCATGGCGTTCCGGTAGGTGCCGGGCTTGAGCGCGCGGATCGCCTCCAGCGTCGCGGCTTCCGACCGCTCAATGATATGGCGCGTGAGAACGTCGAGCTCGTCGATGCCGAACTCGTCCATCATCTCGACCAGCCTGCGGCAGCCGACATCGTTGCACGAGGCAAGCGAATGGAGGTCGCCCACCACCTGCACGGGCTCGCGCACGTTCGCAGCCACGATATCGACCAGCGTCCGGTCCACCGCCCCCCTCTCCGCGAAGCGCATGATGGGGACGTAGATCCCTTCTTCGAAGACGTTCCGCCCGTCCGACGTCAGCCCGCGCCCGCCGATGTCGACGACATGGCTGGTGCTGGCGAACAGCGCCACCGCCCGGCCTTCGCGGAAGGCGGGCGTCACGAAGGTGAAATCGTGCAGGTGCCCGGTCCCCTTCCACGGGTCGTTGGTCAGGAATACGTCGCCGTCCTTCATGGTTTCGACGGGGAATCGCTCCAGGAAATGGCCGACCGAGCGCGCCATCGAATTGACGTGCCCCGGCGTGCCGGTCACCGCCTGGGCGAGCATCCGCCCCTCGGCGTCGAACACGCCGGCCGACAGGTCGCCCGCCTCCCGGGTGGAGGTGGAGAAGCCGGTCCGGATGAGCGACTGGGCCTGCTCCTCGACCACCGCGATCAGGCGGTCCCACATGAGCTGCAGGCCGATCGGCGTGAAGGCGTTCGAGCGGGTCATCGCGGCTCCCTTGCGATCCGGATATTGCCTAGCGCATCGATCGACGCGGCGAAAGAGCCGAGCACGATCGTGGTGGTCTCGTCCTCGGCGATAACGGCGGGACCGGCGACAGAGGCGCCGGGAGCGAGATCGCCGCGACGGAAGACCGGCGCCTCGGCCATCGCGGCCGTCGCGGGATCGCACAACGCCCGGCCGGCCGACGGTGCGGCCTCGAACGCCTCCGGCATCGGCGGGCAGCGCTCCGGCGGATCGGTTTCCGCGGCCACGCGAAGGGTCCAGTTCATCGCCTCTATGACCAGCCCCGGGATGGTGCGCGAATAGGTGCGCGCGTAAGCCGCCTCGAACGCCTCGATCAGCGCGCCGCGAGACGCCGGGGCGAGCGGCGCGTCGGGTAGGCCCACCGCAAGCTCGTGGCCCTGGCCGCGATAGCGCATGTCGGCGGCGAGTGTCCGGATCAGCGTTGCGCCGGGCGCAGCGGCGGCGACGATCCCGTCCGCCTCTTCCCGCATCCGTTCGAGCAGCGCGTTGATCGCGTCCGGATCGAAGGTCTCGTCGAGCGCCGCATACTGGCTCCGGACCACCTCGTAGGCGACCGGCGCGCGCAGGAAGCCGACCGCGGAGCCGACGCCCGCCGCGCCGGGTATCAGGATGCGCTCGATCCCGAGTTTCTCGGCGAGCCGCGCCGCATGCACCGGCGCCGCGCCGCCGAACGCGATCAGGGTGCGGTCGCCGAGCGTCTTGCCGCGCTCGACCGCGTGCACGCGGGCCGCGTTGGCCATGTTCTCGACCACCACCTCCGCGATCCCGTGCGCGCCGTCATGCGCGGCGAGACCGAGCGCCGCGCCGGGCCCCGCCTCGATGGCCCTCTCCGCGGCCCGGGGATCGAGCGGGATGGTGCCGCCGGCGAATCCGCCCGGATCGATCCAGCCGAGCGTCACGTCGGCGTCGGTCACGGTCGCCTCGGTTCCGCCGCGCGAATAGCACGCCGGCCCGGGATCGGCGCCGGCGCTCTCCGGGCCGACCGTCAGGCGCTTCATCGCGTCGACCCGGGCGATCGAGCCGCCGCCCGCGCCGATCTCGACCATCTCGATGACGGGGATACGGAGCGGCAGGCCGCTCCCCTTGAGGAAGCGGTACTCGCGGGCGACCTCGAAGCTGCGCGACGCCTGCGGCTCGCCGTCGTCGATCAGGCAGATCTTGGCGGTGGTTCCGCCCATGTCGAAGGAGAGCACCCGGTCGAGCCCGCATTGCCGCGAGATGTGCGCCGCGAGGATCGCCCCGCCGGCCGGCCCCGACTCGACGAGACGGATCGGAAACCGCCGCCCGGTCTCGGGCCGCGCCAGCCCGCCGCCGGAGGTCATCAGGTAGAGCGGGCATGCGAAGCCGAGTGCGTCCAGCGCCTCCTCCAGCCGCGCGATATAGCCCGCCATCAGGGGCTGGACGTAGGCGTTCGCGGCCGCCGTCGACCAGCGTTCGTATTCGCGGATCTCGGGCGAGACCTCGGAGGACAGCGTGATCGAAAGCTCCGGCATCGCCCCGGCGAGCCGGTCGCGCACCGCGCGCTCGTGGCGTCCGTCGACATAGGCATGGATGAAGCCCACGGCCACCGCCTCGATCCCCTCTTCCCTCAGGGTTTCGACGACGGGATCGAGGCCGCCCGGGTCCAGCGGTATCAGCACGTTGCCCCGCGCGTCGATCCGCTCCCTCACGCCGATCCGCAGATGCCGGGGCACCAGCGGCTCGGGCCGGTCCATGTAGATGTCGTATTGCTCGAAGCGGTTCTCGAAGGCCATCTCGACCACGTCGCGGAACCCCTCGGTCACCAGCAGCGCCGTCTTGGCGCCCCGCCGCTCGATGATCGCGTTGGTGGCGAGCGTGGTGCCGTGGATGACGAGATCGAACGCGTCGGGCGCGAGGCCGGTCGCCGCGAGCGCGCGTTCGATGCCGGCCAGCACGCCCTCTTCCGGCGCCCGCGGCGTGGTCAGCACCTTGGTCGTCGCCAGCCCGCCGTCCCACTCGACGGCGATATCGGTGAACGTGCCGCCGACATCGGCGGCGAGCCTCGCACGCGGCATCCGTACAACCCCCTGGCCGCCCGCCCGGCGGCGCGGGCGGAGTGTAGCGATTGACGCCCGCCACCCACAGTGGCCATGCTCCGTCCCGACGAACGGAAGGAACGGCGCGATGAAGAACAGGCTGGACGGCGGCGAGGCGGTGGTGCAGGCGTTCCGGTGCCTCGACATGGACTATGTCATGGCCTCGCCGGGCTCTGAATGGGGCGCGGTGTGGGAGGCATTCGCCCGCCAGAAGGTGTCCAACACGCCGGGCCCGGTCTATCTGAGCTGCGCGCACGAGACTCTCGCGGTCGATCTCGCCATCGGCTACACCGGCATGACCGGGCGCATGCAGGGGGTGATGCTGCATACCGGCGTCGGTCTGCTGCAGGGCTCGATGGGGATCGACGCGGCGCAGCGCCTGGGCACCCCGATGGTGGTGATCGCCGGCGAGGCGCTGACCTACGGCGAGCAGGAGGGGTTCCATCCCGGGCCGCAATGGCTGTCGAGCCTGAGCGTGGTGGGCGGGCCGCACAGCCTCGCCACGCCGCTGGTCAAGTGGTCGAACCAGGCATCCAGCCCCGCGACGCTCTTCGAACAGCTCATCCGGGCCGGCGAGATGGCGCAGCGGACGCCATCGGGGCCGACCTTCATGACCGTCCCCATCGAGACCCAGCTCGCCGACTGGACGCCGCCCGACCAAATCCGCGACGTTCCCCGGGCCCCGAAAACACGGCCGCCGGCCTCCGATATCGAGGCGGTCGCCGACCTGCTGATCTCAGCGGAACGCCCGGCCATCGTCGCGGAAGGCTCGGGCGGCGATCCGGACGCCTACGATGCGCTGGTCGCGCTCGCCGAGATGCTGGCGATCCCGGTGGTCGATGCGCCCTGGTCCGATTACAGCAACTTCCCCGGCGACCATGACCTGTTCCAGGGGGTGGGTCAGCCGGACTGGCTGGACGAGGCCGACCTGGTGCTGACGCTCTCGGCGCGCGCGCCGTGGAACCCGCCGTCGAGACGGCCCAAACGGGCGCATATCGTCGCCATCGGCGAGACCCCGTTCCGCGCCGAGATGGTCTACCAGAACATCCAGGCCGACCGCTTCCTCGAAGGCGACTGCGCGGCGACGCTCCGCCTGCTGGGCGAGGCGGTCCGGGCGTCCGGCCCGAAGAACGGCGCGACGGAGGAGCGCGCGGCGCATTGGGCGAAGGCGCACAAGGCGCTGGCCGCGACGAACCGCAAGATCGTCAGGGACGCGCGGGCGAAGAAGACCATCGACCCGATCGCGCTTTTCGACGCGCTCGGCGAGGCGATGCCGGACGATGCGATCTACGCCGACGAGACCATCACCCACCGCCAGCGCCTGATGCGCCACCGGCCCTACAAGGGTCCGCAGAGCTATTTCCGGGTCGCCGGCGGGCTCGGCCAGGGGCTGGGCGTGGCGCTCGGCCTCAAGCTGGCCGCGAAGGACCGGACCGTGGTGTCGGTGATCGGCGACGGCTCGTTCATGTACAACCCGGTCGTCCAGAGCCTCGCGCTCTCGGCCCACGAGGAGCTGCCGATCCTCGTCGTGGTGGTCAACAACACCGGCTATACGGCGATGGCGCGGGAGCACCGCGCCTTCTATCCGGACGGAGTCGCCGCCGAGCACGACCTGTTCTACGGCCGCATGATCACCGACCTCGACTATGCCGAGCTGGTGCGCCCCTTCGACGGCTTCGGCCGGCGGGTGGAGGACCCCGCCGAGCTTCCGGCGGCCCTCGAAGCCGGCCTCGCCGCCACGCGGGAAGGCAAGACGGCGATCCTCAACGTCATGGTCGACGATTAGGGCGGATTTCCCGCCGCCGCACCCTTCCGCCGTCATATCGACCGGCGCCGCGCATTTAGAGCGTATCGTCGTCCCGGTGCTGGCGGATCAGCCCGAAATCGACCAGAAACGTCTCCATCGGATCGAGGTCGGGGGCTTCGAACCGCGCGTAAGCGATATCGGTGACTCTTATCATCGCGGCCTCCCTGACCCGGCCTTCACCCCCACACGCGCCGAACGACGTCGACCACCAGCGCGAGCTTCGCCGCCTGGTCGACCGCGCTCAGCCCCGTGCCTCCGATGTCGCCCGCGAACCCGCATTGCGGCGAGAGGCAGAGCCGTTCGACGGGAACGTAGCGGCTCGCCTCCTCGATCCGGCGCTCCAGCTCGCCCTCGTCCTCCAGCTCGCGCACCTTGGTCGAGACCAGCCCGAGCACGATCACCTTGTCGTCCGGCATCTCGGCGAGCGGCTCGAACCCGCCCGCGCGCGGCGAATCGTATTCGAGGAAGTAGAACCGGATCGGCAGGTCGCGGAACAGCCTCGCCGCCACGTCGTCGTAGCCGCCCTCGGCCTGCCACGCGCCCGCCTTGTTGCCGCGGCAGAGGTGAAGCCCGAGCGCGACGTCGCCGGGCGTGCGCTCCGCGACGTCCCGGATGATTTCGACATAGAGGTCGAGCAGGTCGCGCCAGTCGTCGCCCCGCTCCTCCAGCCCGCGCCGGATCTTCGGGTCGCCGAACTTGGCGATCGAGGTCTCGTCGAGCTGGATGTATCGGCAGCCGGCTTCGTGGAGCGCGGCGATTTCCTTCTCGTAGGCGTCGATCGTGTCGGCCCAGAACGCGTCGAGGTCGGGATAGGCCGCGCGGTCGATATTGTCGCGCCCGGCGCGGAAATGGATGTGGCACGGGCCCGGCAGCGTCATCTTGGGCACGCACCCCTCGGGCGCGACCGAGGCGAGGTAGCGGAAATCCTCGACATTGGCCGGGCCTTCCCAGACCAGCCGGTCCTCGACGACCGAGACGTTGGCGTCGGAGGTCTCGCCCGCCCGGTTGGTATAGGACCAGTTGGGATTGTCGGTGCGTGCCGTCCTGAGGCCGCCGAAGACGGCGGTGCCGAAGCTGTCGGTATAGGACCGCCGACGGAACTCCCCGTCGCTCACCGAGCGCAGCCCAAGCGCGGCCTGCGCGGCGACGGATTTCGCGATCTCCGCGTCCTCGACGGCGCGCAGCTCGTCATCGCCGATCCGTCCGGCCTCGCAATCCTCCCGCGCGGCAAGCACCGCCGGCGGCCGGACCAGGCTCCCGATATGCTCGGCGCGGAACGGCGGGTCGACGGGAAACGCCATGGCGGGCCTCCGTCCTTGATCCGGCCCGATCATGCCCGATCGCGGTCGGAATGACGAGCCGCCGGAACCGGATCGAACGCGGGTTCGGCGCGCAACTTGAGGCCCAGGGCGCCGACCACCCTCAGAACCGTATCCAGACTTGGATTGCGTTCTCCCGAAAGCGCCTTGTAGAGGCTCTCGCGCGACAGGCCGGCATCGGATGCGACCTGCGACATGCCCCTTGCGCGGGCGATGTCGCCCAGCGCCTTGGCGATGAACGCGGCGTCGCCCCCGGCTTCCTCGATGGAGGCCTCCAGATAGGCGGCCATTTCCTCCGGCGTACGAAGGTGTTCGGCGACATCGTAGGGCGAAGTGACGGTCCTGGTCATGGTGTCCACCTGGTGTCCGGGTTCGGAAATACCGTGTCTCGCGGTGCGGTGCCGCTTCACACGTCATGCCCGGACTTGTTCCGGGCATCTCCTTCGGCCAGTTGCGTTGAGTGAGATACGCCGCGTGGATGGCCGGAACAAGTCCGGCCATGACGTGTGGAGAATGCTGTCGGGGAGAACGCGAGACTCCGAAACGTGAGACCCGCTTCGACCGTAACGATGGGAGACGCCCCGCATTCACACGGGCGCGGCGTTGCGCCACATTGGGGCGGCGCGGTTCAAAATGGGGCAGGGCATGACCGGAAACTCGGTAACCGAACGACTCGATGCGGAGCTGGAGGATTTCGTCGGGCGCTGCCTGATCTTTCCCTCGGACGCATGGACGCCCAACCGCTGCCGCGCCTGGGTGCTGCAGCACCGGCTGAACTCGCGCCAGCGCAACTCGGTCCTCAAGCTCAAGACCGCGACCAACTGCCCGATCTGGGAGATCAAGCTCGACATCATCCACGCCTGCTCGCAGGAGATCGTCGCCGACCACGAGTTCGGCGGCGGCGAGCCGCACTGGCAGATCCTCGAAGATCTCGGCGTCCGCATCGGCATGGACCGGGCGGAGATACAGGCGGCCAGGCCGACGCCCACCACCCAACTCTGCTGGGACGCCTGGATGGGGCTGATGGCGAACTGCCACTGGCTGCTCGGACTGATCGCCAACACCTGCTCGGAGCGGGTCAACGTGCCGGGCTACGGCGTGGGCGAGGCGCGGGAGCGCGGCTGGAACGCGATGGTGGGCGAACGCTGGCGGGAAATCTGGGATCTGAGCGAACAGGACGTACGCTTCTTCACCCTCCACACCGAGGCCGACCGCGAGCATTCCGACCTCGGCTGGAACACGGTCGCCAAATACGCCGAGGAGCTGAATCTGGAGGACGAGGTGGTGGAGGCCTGCCGCCGCAACCTCGTCGTCTGGGAGACCTATTTCAACGGCATCTGCCAACTGGGCGATGCGATGGATGCGGCGGCATGACGGACATGCGGCTCGGGCTGATCGGCTACGGCGCGATCGGCCGGCTGATCGTCGCCCGGCTGCGCGAATTGGGCGAGATCGACCTGCTCGACGGCGTTCTGGTGCGCTCCCGCCCGGCGACCGATCCGGGCGTGCCGGTGTGGTACGACGCGGAGGCGATGCTCGCCGTCGAGCCCGACATCGTGATCGAGGCGGCGGGACACGAGGCGCTGCGCGCGATCGGGCCGGCGGTCGTCG
>JAJDVM010000320.1 GCA_022826125.1 Defluviicoccus sp. | reverse complement strand
GATGCCCAACTACCAGGAGCAGATCGCCAACGCGCTCGGCATCCCGACCAACGCGATCCGCGTCCACAACGACGTCGACGTGGGCGGCAGCTACGGCGTCAAGCGGGGCATCAAGCACACGGTGATAACCTCCTACCTCGCGCGCAAGCTGGGGATGCCGGTTCGGCTGATCGAGGACCGGCTCGACAACATGTCGGGCGGCGACGCGCATGGGCCGGACCGGCTGTTCGACGTGACGCTCGCCTTCGACGGGGACGGCACGGTCCATTCGATGAAGCTCCGCGCGATCGACGACGTGGGCGCCTATCCGGGCCGCGGGCCGCTCCAGCTCGGAAAGCCGATCACCGCGCTTGTCGGCCCCTACCGGCTCTCCAGCGTCGCCTACGAGGCGATCTCGGTGACCTCCAACAAGACCGGGCAGGTGCCGGTGCGGGGCTTCGGCCAGTCGCCGACCAACTTCATGATCGAGACCGGGGTGGACCTGGTCGCGCGCCGCCTCGGTATCGACCGCATCGAGATCCGCCGCCGCAACCTGATCGGGAGCGACGAGTTCCCCTGGCGTATCCCGACCGGCACCGAGTACGACTCGGGCGACTACCACACGGTGCTCGACAAGGCGCTCGGCCTCGCCGGTTACGACTCCCTTGTGGCGAGGCGCGACGCGGCGCGCGCGGCGGGCAGGCTCGCCGGTATCGGGATCGCCACCTGCCTCGAGCCCGGCGGCGGCAACAACATCTTCGAGCAGTTCCTGAACGAGAAGCTGGAGATCACGACTTTCGTCGAATCCTGCCTGATACGCGTCGACATGCACGGCAACGTCACCGCGGTCATGTCCACGACCACGTCGGGACAGGGGCACGAGACGCTGATCGCCACCATCGCCGGGGAGGAGCTTGAGCGCGACCCCGACACGATCCGCGTCACCCATGCCGATTCGCTGGAGGCGCTCCCGACCCGCAGCCCGGTGGCGAGCCGGATGGCGATCGTGCTCGGCAGCGCGACGTCGGAGGCGGCGCGCAAGATCCGGGCAAAGATGGTCCGCATCGCCGCCCACAATCTCGGCGTCGGCGAGGACCGGGTGGAGTATCAGGCGGGCATTTTCTTCGTCCGGGGCGAGCCCGCGCGCAAGCTGGAGTGGAACGAGATCGCCTCCATCGCGCACCGCCAGTTCCACCGCCTGCCGCCCGGCACCGAGCCCTGCCTGCAGGAATTTTCGGTCCTCCAGGTGCCGGGCGCCTCGGGCCAGCTGCCGAACGAGAAGCAGGAGATCCAGCTCTACCCCTGCTTCTCCTTCCAGGCGCACATCCCCTATGTCGAGATCGACCCCGGCACCGGCAAGGTCGAGGTGCTCGACTACGCGATCGGCCACGACTGCGGCACGGTGATCAATCCCGACATCGTGCGCGGCATGATCGTCGGCGGACTTGCGCACGGCATCGGCGCGGCGCTCTACGAGAAATTCGCCTATGGCGGGGACGGGCAGTTCCTCGCGGGCTCTTTCGTCGATTATCTGCTGCCGTCCTCGCACGAGATCCCGATGGTGCGGGACGTTGAGCACTGCACGCCCTCGCCCAAGACCTCGCTCGGCCAGAAGGGCTCCGGCGAGGGCGGCTATCTCGGTGCGCCGGCGGCGATCGCCAGCGCGGTCAACGACGCGCTGGCGCCGCTCGGCATAAGCCTCGCCGAGGTTCCCATGCGGCTCTGCGACATCGAGGCCGCGATCCACGAGAAACGAACGGAGCGGACAGGATGATCATCGACACCCACTCGCACCACGTCCCGGAGGCGATGCTGGACGACCTCGTGAGCGGCCGCGAGGTCTTTCCCTCGGTCGAGCTCCTCGCCGAGGACGGCAAGTACCGCCTCGCCTTCGCCGGCGGAAAGCCGACACGTCCGGTCATGCCCGGCCTGCGCGCGGTCGAGCCGAGGCTCGCCTGGATGGCGGAGCAGTCGGTCGACTGGCAGGTCTGCGCCGGCTGGCTCGATTCCTTCGGCTACGGCATCCCGGCCGACGAGGGGCTCGCCTGGAGCCGCTTCGTGAACCAGCACCTGAAGCGCGCGGCGGGCGACAACGCCGGCTTCCTGCCGCTCGCGACCGTGCCGCTGCAGGACGGCGAGACCGCCGCCCGGGCACTCGAGGAAGCGATGGCGGAAGGCTTCTCCGGCGCCATGATCGGCACCCAGCCCAAGGGCGGCGCGGGCAAGCTCGACGACCCCGACCTCGATCCGTTCTGGCAGGCGGCGTCCGACCTCGGCGCCACGCTCTACGTCCACCCGATGTTCGGCAGCGACGACGACCGGCTGCACGATTTCGGCATGATGAACGCGGTCGGGCGGGTCACCGACGAGACCATCGCCGTCGCCCGCATGCTTTATGCCGGGCACATGTTCCGCTTTCCCGGGATGAATCTCGTTCTCTCGCTCGGCGGCGCGGCGCTGCCCTACATCCTGGGCCGGATCTGCAAGAACCACGAGCAGGACGACACGCTTGCTTACGACCCGCGCGGGGGGCTCAAGCGGATGTATTTCGACTCGATCGTTTACGACCCGCCGGCGCTCCGCTACCTGATCGACCTCGTGGGCGCCGACCGGGTGGTGCTGGGCTCCGACTACCCGTTCTCTATCGGCGACCTCGAACCCTCCCGCGTGGTGCACGAGTCGAACCTCGGCGAGGCGGCGACCGAAGCCATCCTCGGCGGCACCGCTGCACGGCTGTTCGGGGTGGGAAGCGCGTAGCCGGTACGAGCATGACGACAAAGGGGGTGGGCGAAAAACCGGAAATGGCCGAAAAATGACCTAAAAGAGAAAAATACTCTTGACCCGGGACGCGTTAGAGGCCATATTTCGCACGGTGGGGAAGTGGGGGCGCCGGAGGAGATGCCGGCGCCCCGTTTCCGTTGCCGATCTATCCGGTCCGTACCCCTGGGCGGCGCCCTCCCCCAACCCCTCCGCAAGCGGGAGGGGTTGGGGGAGGCGGAATGGGGAAGCGAGTCCCCTCTCCCCGCCGGGGAGAGGGTCAGGGAAGGGGAAATCTCCCCGGAATCGCGCATGGGACGGATTCGGGGGGTCCGGGAGGCGGTTTCGGAGTGGAATCGGAAGGGAGAAAAAACCTCATGGACTCCGTAACTTACCGGCTAATTTTCCCTCAAGGAGCATTTCCTGCTTGACTCGGGACGCGTTTCAGGTTATATTTTCCAGAGTGGAGAAGTGGGGGCGCCGGAGATGCCGGCGCCCCTTTCCGTTGCCGGGCACGCCGCACCTGTCTGTTCCCATGCCGTCGTGCCCGGACTTGTTCCGGGCACGACAGAAGAAACGTCGCGGGCCGCCCGCCCGTCGAGCGATCCGGATGAAACGCCGCGGGTCTCGCGCCCGCCATGTGGAGGACACGATCATGCATCATGCGACCGCCATAGTTACTGGCCCGGCCGTCACCCGGAGCGGGCCGCCCACGGCGCTCCCGGCGACGGAGGGGGTCCGGGACGAGCATCGCTGCGACATGCCGACTCGCGGTCGGAGATGCCGACCCCCCGGTGCCGCACGCGCACGGTCGGCATTTGCCGACGGAAATGTCGACCGGCCGGTCGAGTCGGCAAAGGTCGACATTCCCGCTCGACATTCGCGGGACGCGAATGTCGAGTCGGCAGCGATTTGTCTACCCGATGCCCATGTCGACGGCGGAAACGGGCGTCGGGGCCGGCAGGCCGACATGCACCGTGTCGACAAATTCAAGCCGGACAGCAGCGGACTTGTTCCGGGTGTCCACGTCTTGCAGCATGGCGGCAAGGGTGGAAACCGGACCGACCGCCGGTCCGGAGGGCAACACCAGCAGGGAGGAACAGGCCGATGACAGTTCAGGGTCCCACAGCGTCGGAACTGCAGGATCTCGCACGCTCGCTCGGCATCGGGCTGACCGACGCGGAAGCCGGGGAATACAGCGAGCTGCTGGCGCCGCTGGCGGCGATGGCGGACGCGCAGCAGAAGATGCCGGACTACCTGCCGGAGGTGAAATACCCGCGCACGCCGGGCTACCGGCCGGAGGGCGAGGAAAACAAATACAACGCCTGGTACTACAAGAGCCGGATCGAGGGAGCGCCCGAGGGCAGGCTGAAGGGCAAGACGGTCGCCCTCAAGGACAACGTCATGCTGGCCGGCGTGCCGATGATGAACGGCACCTCGATCCTCGAGGGCTACGTGCCGGAGGTCGACGCCACCATCGTGACACGCCTCCTCGACGCCGGGGCGGCGATCCTCGGCAAGGCGCATTGCGAGAACTACTGCCTCTCGGGCAGCAGCCATACCAACGCGACCGGCCCCTGCCACAACCCGCACCGGATGGGCTACAGCGCCGGCGGATCGTCTTCCGGCAGCGCCGCTCTGGTGGCGGCGGGCGAGGTCGACATGGCGATCGGCGGCGACCAGGGCGGCTCGATCCGGATGCCGGCCTCGTTCTGCGGCATCTACGGCATGAAGCCGACATACGGTCTGGTGCCCTATACCGGGGTCCTCGGGATCGAGGCCGCCATCGACCATGTCGGGCCGATGACGGCGAGCGTCGCCGACAACGCGCTGATGCTGGAGGCCATCGCGGGACCGGACGGGATCGACGGGCGCCAGCGCGACGTCGTCACGCACCCCTATTTCGAAATGCTCGATGGCGGGGTTTCGGGGTTGCGGATCGCGGTGATCGAGGACGGGTTCGACCACCCCGGCTCCCAGGCGGAGTCCGACGCCGTCGTCCGCGCCGCCTGCGCGCGGTTCGACGAGCTCGGGGCGGAGGTCGAGACCGTCTCTTTCCCGCTGCACCGCGAGGCCGCGACGATGTACATGCCGGCCCTCGCCGAGGGACTCGCCCGGGAAATGATGCTGCAGGGCGGCGTGTTCTACGGCCTGCCCGGGATGTATGTCGGCGGCGCGCTCGAACGCGCCAGCGGCTGGAGCGAGCGCGCCGCCGAGCTGCCGCCGACCGTCCGCGTCTTCACCCTGCTGGGCGCCTGGTACATGGAACAGCTGGGCGGGCGCGTCTACGCCAAGGGGATGAACCTCCAGCGCAAGGCGAAGGACGGGTTCGCGCGGCTGATGGAGGACTACGATCTCCTCCTGATGCCGACCGTGCCGCTGGTGGCGCAGCCATTCCCGGCGGCGGACGCCTCGATCGCGGAGTATTGCGACCACGCCTGGAACATGCTGGCCAACTGTCCGACCTACAACTACACCGGCCAGCCTTCCATGTCGGTGCCCTGCGGCACGGTGGACGGCCTTCCGGTCGGGCTGATGATCACCGGGCGCTGGTGGGACGAGCCGACGATCTACCGGGCCGCGGCGGCGTTCGAGGCGAATTTCGACTGGCGCTCTCTCTGATACGGTCGTTCGAAGCGCCGACCATGACGAATTGAGAAGGACGGACATGGATTCCCTTTCTTCGATGTCGCGGTCTCTCGCCGCGCTGCTCAAGGAACGCGGGGAGACGGTCGCGGTTTCGGAATCGGCGGCGGGCGGGCTGATCTCGGCCTCGCTGCTCTCGATCCCGGGCGCGTCGGCCTATTTCATGGGCGGCGGGGTGGTCTACACCCGCGACGCCAGGCGCGCGATCCTCCGCTTCTCGGAGGAGGAGGCGCTCCAGCCGGGCTCGACCGAGCCATACGCGCTGGCCGCCGCGCGGGCGATCCGGGAACGGCTGGGAACCGACTGGTCGCTCGCCGAATCGGGCGCCGCCGGGCCCACCGGCAACAGCTACGGCGACGCTGCGGGGCATTGCTGTTTCGCGGTCTCCGGCCCGGCCGAGCGCCGCCTCACGATCGAGACCGCCGACGCCGACCGGGAGGCCAACATGTGGGTCTTCGCCAGGGCCGCGCTCGACCTCCTCGAAGAGACGATACGCAACCATGGCTGATCCCCTCGTCGTATACGGGCTCGGCAACTGCGACACCTGCCGGGCGGCGCGCAAATGGCTCGACGGGCGGGGCGCCGCATACCGCTTCCACGATTTCGCGAGCGAAGGCATCGACGCGCCCACGGTCGATGCCTGGCTCGCCGAGCACGGCGCGGAGACGCTGGTCAACCGCCGCAGCCGGACCTGGCGCGAGATCCCGGAGGAGAAGCGCGACATCTCCGATCCCGCCTCGGCGGCCGCGCTGGTGCTGGCCAACCCCAAGCTGGTCAAGCGCCCGGTGATCGACCTCGGCGGCCAGACCCTCGTCGGCTTCGGCGACGACGTGCGCGCGGCGATCGAGGGGCGGGGAGCGTAGCCCGAATTTCGCTTTGGGATGGACAGAGCACGGAAACTACCCTAGATAGAAAATATGAACGAAGCGCTCGACTATGCGACGCTCGCGGGCGTGGTGGCGATCCTCGGGTTTCTGTGGAACCTGCAACGCGACATGCGGGCCATGGATCGGCGGATCGGCGATCTCGCCGAGCGCATAGCCAAGCTGGAGGGATCGGTCGAAATCCTGACGCGCTTCTTCATCGATCGCGAACGCCACGCGGCGGGCGAGTGACCGGAGCGGCGGGACCGCATCGAATCGTCGAAACGCCCTACCGCCGCGCGATGTAGAGGGCGCTGGCTACGATCATCGCGGCGCCGACGCCGGTCCAGATCGAGGGGATCTCGGCGAACATCCAGAAGCCGATCAGCGCGGCGTAGATCAGCCTGAGATACTCGAACGGCCCGACGAAGCTCGCCTCGCCGATGCTGAAGCCCTGGACGAAGCACACCATGCCGGCGCAGGTGAGCGCCCCGATCGTCATCAGCAGCGCGAGCTGGTCGGGCTCGAACGGTTGCCAGACCGCGGCGCTCGGCCCGGCGAACAGCGCGATCCCGAAGACGTGGTAGTAGAACAGGATGCGGATCGAGGGCTCGGTGGAGGCGAGCCGCCTGATATAGACGATGCCGAGCGCGAACAGGACGGCGGCGGCGAGCGCGACCGCCCAGGCGATGTCGAACGCCGCACCGCCCGGGCGGACCATCACCAGCACGCCGGCGAAGCCGAAGGCGGTCGCCGCCCAGCGCTGCCAGCCGACCGTCTCGCCCAGGAACAGCACCGCGAGCAGGGTCAGGAACAAAGGCCGGGTGAAGGCGACCGCCGTCGCGTCCGCGAGATAGAGGTGGATCACCCCGTAATAGACCGCCGCCTGGCCCACGCCCGCGACCACGGCGCGCGCGAAATGCGTGCCGAGGCGCTCGGTGCGCCAGGTCTCGCGGCCCGCCTTCACGAACCACGGCAGCAGCAGCGCCATCCCGATCGCGTAGCGGAACAGCGCCATCTGGATCGGGTGGAAATCGGTGCCGAGGGTCTTCACCACGGCGTCGTTGGCCGACAGGAACAGCGATCCGATCAGGATCCAGAGCGCGCCCTGCGCGTTCGCCGGCAGCGCGCGGAACCGGCCCGGGATCACTTGCCGGCCCCGGCGGGCGGGCGCCGCGACTCGGAGCGCATGTGCTGCGCCGAGGCGACGAAGATCACCAGCGCGCCGAGCCAGGTCCAGAGGTCGAGCGCCTCGGCGAACACGATCCAGGCGAGCAGCGCGGTCAGCGGAAGGCGCGCGAAGTCGAACGGGAAGACCGCCGTCGCCTCCGCCGCGCGGTAGCTGTTGGTCATCGCGAACTGGCCGGCATTGGCGACCAGCGCGGTGACGACGAGCCACGCCAGATGCTCCCATGTCGGGGTCTGCCAGACGAACAGCGCCATCGCGAAGCTGACCGGCACGGTGTAGAGGATCATGTAGAAGACGATCTTCTCGGTCGTCTCGGTCGCGGCGAGCTGCTTCACCAGCACCCAGATCACGGCCATGCCGAAGGCCGCGGCGAGCGGCATCACGAATTGCCAGTCGACGTCCTTGAAGCCCGGCCTGAGGATGATCAGGACGCCGAGGAACCCCGCGGCCAGCACCGCCGCCCGGCGCGGATCGACCGTCTCGCCCAGGAACAAGACGGCCAGCAGCGCGCCGAACAGCGGCGCGGTGAAGGTGAGCGAGACCGCGTCCGCCAGCGGCAGGATCGCGACCGAGACGAAGAAGGCGGCCTGCGCCACCGCCGAGGCCATCCCGCGCGACAGGAACAGGCCGTGGCGCTTCGTCCTCAGCCCCGCGGTGCCGCGCCGGAGGAAGAACGGGGCCAGCAGCACCAGCCCGATGACGCTGCGGTAGAACGAGGTCATCAGCGGGTGGAAGCCGATCTCCGCGAGATAGCGGATGCAGGCCGTCATGGCGGAGAAGAAGGCGGCGGCGAGCAGCATCCAGAGCGCGCCGCGAAGCGCGCCCGGCAGGCGGTCGAAGGAGAGCGCGGTCACGGCGCGGAACCCGCCCGGCGCTCGGCCGCCGATTCGCCCCGCGCCAGCAGGATCGAGGAGACGCAGATCACCCCGGCCCCGGCCCACACCCAGACGTCGGGGATCTCGGCGAAGAACAGGAAGCCGATCGCCGCCGCGATCGGCAGCCGCAGATAGTCGAACGAGACCACCACCGATGCGTCCGCCGCGTGGAACGCGCGGGCGAGGCAGCGCTGGCTGAAGGTTCCGAAGAACCCGATCGCCACGAGATAGGGGAGCTGGTCGAGGCTCGGCCATTGCCAAACCGCGACCGCCGGCCCGGCGGAGAACACGAGGAGGAACAGGACCATGTACATCGCCACCGTGTCCGGCGAGTCGTACCGCACGATGTAGCGCGCGAGGATGGCGTGCGTCGCCCCCACCAGCACCAGCCCGAACACCAGGAACACGCCGGGGTTGAGCTCCTGGAAGCCGGGGCGGACGATGATCGTGGCGCCGACGATCCCGACCGCGATGGCGATCCAGCGCCTGGCCCGCGACTTCTCGCGCAGGATCGCGATGGCGAGCAGGGTCGCGACCACCGGCCGGATGAAGGTGATCGCGGTGATGTCGGCGATCGGCAGCATGGTGACGGCGTAGAAGACGCAGAGCAGCCCGGCATAGCTGAGCGCGGTCCTGAGCACGTGGTAGCGCAGCTTGCGCGTCGCCAGCGCCGAGAACCCGCGCCGCGCGAGCCAGGGCGCCATCGCGACCAGGCCGAAGGCGGCGCGCCAGAACACCACCAGCATGACGTGCAGCTCGTCGGTCACCAGCCGCGACAGCGCCATCATCAGCAGGAACAGCGTGCCCGCGCAGATGAACCAGCACGCCGCGCGCACCGCGCCCGGAAGGCCGTCGAAGAAGGCAAGCGCCGCGCGGGCGGGTTCGGTCAAACCGGGGTTCCGTATCGTGGAGGGCGGCGGACATTACCACGCCCGCTCGACCGTGCCCTCCGGAGCGGTCAGGATAGGATGCGCACGCCCCCGGCGAGACCCGTCATGCCCCGTTTCTCCGCCAACATCTCGATGCTGTTCGCCGAGCGCGACTGGCTGGACCGGCCGGCGGCTGCCGCCGCGGCGGGTTTCGGCGCGGTCGAGATCCAGTTCCCCTACGACCGGCCGGCGGACGACTGGCGGAGGGCGATCGAGACCGCGGGGCTCGCGGTCTCGGTGGTCAACCTGCCGGTGGGCGACATGCTGGCGGGCGGGCCGGGCCTCGCGGCGACGCCGGGCCGGCAGGCGGAATTTCGCGAGGCCGTCGAAACGGCGCGCGATGTCGCGGCGGCGCTCCGGCCGGCCAATGTCAACGTGCTGGCGGGCTATCCGGAACGGCACGGGCACGCGCGCGGGCGCTGCCTCGAGACCCTGGCGGAAAACCTGCGCCTCGCGGCGGACGTCATGGGCGGGATCGGCGTCGGGACGGTGGTCGAGGCGGTCAACACGGTCGACCGGCCGGGCTTCCTGCTGTCGACCAGCGAACAGGCGCTCGACGTCATCGACCGGGCCGGCCACGCCAACCTGGCGCTGGAGCACGATTTCTACCACATGGACATCATGGAAGGCCGCCTGATCGCGCGGCTGGAGGAGATCGCGCCGCGAATCGGCCATGTCCAGTTCGCCGACAATCCCGGACGGGGCGAGCCCGGCACCGGGACCATAGACTTCCCCGCCGTCTTCGCCGCCCTCGACCGGCTGGGCTACGACGGGTGGACGGCCGCCGAATACCTCCCGAGCCGGACCACCGAGGAAACGCTGGGCTGGATGACGGGCGGCTGAAGCCGCTACCCGGGGTGAGGGAAACACCCAACCCCCCCTCATCCCGAGCATGCCCCGGACCCCGTTCCGGGGTAGGCGCGCCAGGTAGCCTGTCCTGAGCTTGTCGAAGGGCCGTATCGAGGGACGCGCCCCTATCCGGTGAAGACCAGCAGCAGGGCGAGGAAGCCGGCGGCGATGGCGGCGGTGGAGAGCGTGCCGCGGAGCCAGCGCGCGGTGGCGTGGCGGGTCTCGACCAGGGCGCGGAGCTCGGCGAGGTCGTCGCGCGTCGCCATCCGCTCCTCGATCCGGGCGACGCGCTCGGCTAGGTCGGGCGGGCGCTGCATCACAAGTCCCTCATCCTGAGTAGCGGCCGCAGGCCGCGTATCGAAGGACGCGTCCCCGCCATGGCTCAGAACAGCCTTACGAAGCGGAGTTCGCCCGACAGGCGGTCGTAGCCGTGCAGCTGGGCGTTGGAGGTCCGCTGTTCCTGCACCAGCGAGACCTGCGGGCTGAACCCGCCTACCGTGAAGCCGCGGTTGTGGACGTTGAGGCGGATCGAGCGGGTGAGGTCGCGG
>JAJDVM010000259.1 GCA_022826125.1 Defluviicoccus sp. | reverse complement strand
TGGGGTGAAAATCGACAATCCGGATCGTTCGTCGCGCCGGACCCCGCGGAAATCAGCCACGCCGCTGGGGTAAGAAAAATCTCAACCCGTCCGGAAGACCTTGCTCAGCAAGGAACTCCGAACAACGCACACGCCTCAAATTGGCGTCGAGCGCGATTTCGACGCTCAATCCCCGGTCTGGAGGCGTTCGACGAGCTGGCGGACGGTGGGGACGAAGCCGTTGGAATAGAACGGGTCGTCGCGGAACCGGTAGGCGTTGTGGCCGGCGAACATGAGCTGCTCGTCGACCTGGCCGCCATGGACGATGTCCTGCAGCGTCTTCTGGATGCAGTACGACCGCGGATCGGCCTTGCGCCCGGTGGAGCCGGCCTCGTTCTGCGACCAGTTGGAGAAGAAGCAGGCCGACAGGCAGCCCATGCAGTTGGCCTGATCGGTCCTGATCTCGCGCGCCTTGTCGGGCGTGGTGAAGATGATCGTGGAATCCGGCGTCCGGAGCCCTTCGGTGAAGCCGTCCCTCGTCCACGTCTCGGCGCGGCTCTTGTCGTCGGCCGCGACGAAGATGCGCCGCGCGCGGGGGCCGACGAGAAGCTCGGTGTCCAGCGCGCCCAGCGGCTCGGCCGCGAAGGAGATCTGGCGCTCCGAGCGTTCCTTGAGCTCGTCCAGGAACGAGTTGAACACGGCGGAGGAGTAAAACCCGGTCGGGCTGTACTTGTTGAGCGAAACGTCGCCCTCGTTGAGCTCAAGCAGCCGCCGCTTCCATTGCGGCGAGATCGGGCTCTCCTGGGTGAGCAGGGGGCGGGTGCCGAACTGAAAGGCGATCGGCCCGACATCCGGGTTGTCGAACCACTCGTCCCACTCGCGCAGATACCATACCCCGCCGGCCATAAAGATCGGGGTCTCGTCGAGCCCCATCTGGGACATGGTCTTGCGCAACTCGCTGACCCGGGGCAGCGGCTCCTGGGGTTCGTTCGGGTCCTCGCTGTTGGACAGCCCGTTATGCCCGCCGGCGCGCCACGGGTCCTCGTAAACCACGCCGCCCAGCCACTCGGAGAACTTGTGGTAGGCCCGCTTCCAGAGCGCGCGGAAGGCCCGCGCGGAAGAGACGATGGGGTAGTAATGCACCCTGTGCTCTGCGGCGATCTGGGCGATCCGGTAGGGCATTCCGGCGCCGCAGGTCACGCCGTGGATCAGCCCCTTGGCGCCGGTGAGCACGCCGCGCAGGACGCGCTCGGCGCCGGCCATCTCCCACAGGACGTTCATGTGGATGCGGCCCTGGCCGCCGGCCAGCTCGTGCGCGATGCGCGCCTGGCTGATGCCGCCCTGGATCGCGTAGGCGAGGAGTTCCTCGTGGCGCTCGCGCCGCGTCCGGCCGCCGTAGCGCACCGGGATCAGCTTGCCCCCGGCATCGTAGGCATCCGCGTTCACCCCGGAGAACGTGCCGACCCCGCCCGCCGACGCCCACGCGCCGCAGCTCTCCCCGTTGGAGACGGCGATGCCCTTGCCGCCCTCGACGAGAGGCGGAACCTCCTTGCCGGAGATCACCACTGGCCTAAGGTCTCTCAGCTCCCGCCTCCTTCAGCCCGGAACGCGGCAGAACGACCGATTTAAGCCTATATATGACCCGATTCCCAGACGGCCAGTGGAAACCGCGCGAGCGGAGCGCCCGGCGATCGTCCATCCGGCCCGGTCATCGGGTCCGGCACGCTCAGGCGCCCCCGGGCACCGCCTCCTTCGGGGCGGCCCGCTTGTCGGAAATGTCCTCGCCGGTCTGCTGGTCGACGACCTTCATCGACAGGCGCACCTTGCCCCGGTCGTCGATGCCGAGCACCTTGACCTTCACCTCGTCGCCCTCGTTGACCACGTCGGTCACCTTGCCGACGCGGCGCGGCGCGAGTTCGCTGATATGCACCAGCCCGTCCCGCGCGCCGAGGAAGTTCACGAAGGCGCCGAAGTCGACCACCTTGACCACCTTGCCGCCGTAGATCACGCCGACCTCGGGCTCGGCCACGATGCCGCGGATCCACCCGATCGCCTTGTCCGCGGCCCCGGAATCGACGGCGGCGACCTTGATGGTGCCGTCGTCCTCGATGTCGATCTTGGCGCCGGTCACCTCGCAGATCTCGCGGATCACCTTGCCGCCTGTACCGATGACCTCGCGGATCTTGTCCCGCGGGATGGAGAAGGCGGTGATCCTGGGCGCGTGCTCGCTGATCCCCTCGCGCGCGCTCGACAATGCGCTGTCCATGTTGTCGAGGATGTGGAGCCGCCCGTCGCGCGCCTGCTCCAGCGCCGTGCGCATGATTTCCTCGGTAATCCCGGTGATCTTGATGTCCATCTGAAGGGCGGTCACCCCGTCGCGGGTGCCGGCGACCTTGAAGTCCATGTCGCCGAGATGGTCCTCGTCGCCGAGAATGTCGGAAAGGACGGCGAAGCGGTCGCCCTCCTTGATCAGCCCCATGGCGATGCCGGCGACCGGCGCCTTGATCGGCACGCCCGCGTCCATCATCGCCAGCGAAGCGCCGCATACCGTCGCCATCGAGGACGAGCCGTTGGACTCGGTGATCTCGGAGACCACGCGGACCGTGTAGGGGAAATCCTCCTTGGACGGCATCATCGCGTGCACCGCGCGCCAAGCGAGCTTGCCGTGGCCGATCTCGCGCCGCCCCGGCGAGCGCAGGAAGCTCGCCTCGCCGACGGAATAGGGCGGGAAGTTGTAGTGCAGCATGAAATGCTCGCGATACTCGCCCTCGAGCGCGTCGATGATCTGCTCGTCCTGGCCGGTGCCGAGCGTCGCCACCACGATGGCCTGGGTCTCGCCGCGGGTGAACAGGGCGCTGCCGTGCAGACGCGGCAGGATCCCGACTTCGGCCTGGATCGGGCGTACCGTCCGGGTGTCGCGGCCATCGATGCGCCCGCCGGTGTCGAGAATTGCGTTGCGGACGATGTCCTTCTCGAGCGTCTTGAGGGCTCCGGCGACGGCGTCGGCGGGGTAGGAGTCGCCGAGCGCTTCCCGCGCGCCGGCTTTGGCCTGCGAGACTTTCTCCACCCGGGCCTGCTTCACCTGCTCCGCATAGGCGTCGCGCAGCGTGGCCTCGGAGATTTCGCGCACCTTCTCTTCCAGCTCGGCCTGCGCCGGATCCGGAGGATCGAGCGCCCAGGGGTCCTTGGCGCAACCCTCGGCGAGCGAGATGATCGCGTCGATCACCGGCCGGCTCTCCCGCTGGGCGAACATCACCGCGCCCAGCATTTCCTCCTCCGACAGCGACTGGGCTTCCGACTCGACCATCAGCACCGCGTCGGCGGTGCCCGCGACGACCATGTCGAGCGTCGAGTTTTCAAGCTCGTCGATGCGCGGATTCAGCACATACTCTCCCGCGACGTAGCCGACCCGGGCACCGAATATCGGCCCCAGGAAGGGAATTCCGGAGATCGTGAGCGCGGCAGAAGCCCCGACCAGAGACGGAATATCGGGATCGTTTTCCAGGTCGTGGCTCAGCACCGTGCAGATGACCTGGGTTTCGTTGCGGAAACCGCTCGCGAAGAGCGGCCGGATCGGCCTGTCGATCAGCCGCGAGGTCAGCGTTTCCTTTTCCGACGGGCGGCCTTCGCGTTTGAAGAAGCCGCCCGGGATGCGTCCGGCCGCGAAGGCCTTTTCCTGGTAGTTGACGGTAAGCGGAAAGAAATCCACCCCGGCTCTGGGCTCCTTCTGAGCCACCGCCGTGCACAGCACCGCGGTCTCGCCATAGGTCACGAGCACGGCGCCGTCCGCCTGACGGGCAAGCCGTCCCGTCTCGATGACCAGCGGGCGTCCGCCCCAGGTCAGTTCCTTCCGGTGAATCGAAAACATTCTTCCATCCTTCCAAACGGCGCGCCGCCCCGTGCGACGCGCCTTGCGTGCGTGGTTATTTCGGTGTCGGTCGGCAGGCCGGCGCGCGCCGGCAGCCGCAGTCCTGGAGCAGCGGCCGTCACGGGCTTCGCCCCGACCGGCCCCGGGGGTTCAGCGCCTGAGCCCCAGTCGCCCGATGAGCGTGGTGTAGCGGGACTGGTCCTTGCGCTTGAGATAGTCGAGCAGGCGGCGACGCTGGCCCACCATCATCAGCAGGCCCCGGCGCGAGTGGTAGTCCTTCTTGTGTTCCTTCAAATGCTCGGTGAGGTTGAGGATGCGTTCCGAGAGGATCGCCACCTGGACCTCCGGCGACCCGGTATCGGTCGGGTTGGTAGCGTATTCGGTGATTAGCTCGGCCTTGCGAGCGGACGTGATCGACATCGTGGACTCCGGGTTACGGGTTGATGACGCGCGTCGGACGGATCGTCCCGTTCTCGAAGCGCGCGAGCGCGACCAGCATGCCGTCCGCCATCGCGATCACCGTGTCGCCGTCGGCGACGCGTTCGGCCGGGATGACGCGTACAGGTTGGCCGTGTCTCAGCAAGGAAGCCTGCGAATCCGAAACGGGCACGGCCGGGATGTCGTCCAGCGCGGCCTCGATCGGCAACAGGTAGTCTTGCGCGGGCGCACTATGCACCAGCGTCTCGAGGATATCTAGCGGAATCGAATCCGCCTCCGTGAACGGGCCGACGGCGGTGCGCCGGATCTCTTCGGCATGACCGACGGTGCCGAGCGCCGCGGCGAGATCGCGCGCGAGGCTTCGCACATAGGTGCCCTTGCCGCACCGCATCTCGAACGCCGCGCGGTCGCTGTCGGGCAGGTCGAGAAGGACGAGCGCCCCGACCGTGACGACGCGTTCGGGCAATTCGAAATCGACCGCGGCCCGGGCGAGATCGTAGGAGCGCCGCCCGTCCAGCTTGACCGCCGAATAGCGGGGCGGGCGCTGGACGAGCTCGCCGGTGAAGCGGTCGAGCACGGACAGCACCGCGGCCTCGGAGGGACGCAGATCGCTGGTTTCGATTACCGCGCCTTCCCCGTCGTCGGTGTCGCGACGTTCGCCCCAGCGCAGCGTGAACCGATAGGTCTTGTCGCCGGCCATCGCCCACGACGCGGTCTTGGTGGCTTCTCCGAGCGCGACCGGGAGGACCCCCGTCGCCAGCGGATCCAGCGTGCCGCCGTGACCCGCCTTGGCGGCGCCGGTGATCCGGCGCACCTGCGCGACGGCGCGGGCGGACGACATGCCCTTCGGCTTGTCGACCGCGACCCAGCCGTGGATCGGCCGGCCCCGGCGGTTACGCGCCATTGCCCCCGTTCCCCGTCGAACCGGCGCGGGCCTCGTGCAGGAGCGCCTCGATACGCTCCGCCCGCTCGAAGCGCGTATCGGCCGCGAACCGCAACTCGGGCAGGAACTTGAGCGCCACCATCGGCCCCAGCATGCGTCGGAGAGCGGGTCCGACCCGGTTGAGCGCCTCCACGATCGGACCGCGATGCGCCTCGTCGGCACCCAGGGGAAGCACGTAGACGGTGGCTACCTTCAGGTCGGGGCTCATCGCCACCTCGGCGACGGTGATCGGCACGCCGGCGAGCGCGGGATCCTTGATGACGTCGCGCTCGAACAGGCGGCTGAGCGCGTGGCGCACCGCCTCGCCCACCCTGAGTTGCCGTTGCGACGGCCCGCGAGCCGAGTGACGCCGCCGTGCCATGGGTCCCGTCCGCTGCCGTTGGACGCCCGGCGCCGGGCTAGAGCGTCCGGGCGACCTCCTCGACGTCGAAGCACTCGATGACGTCGCTTTCCTTCAGGTCCTGGTAGTTCTCGAACGCCATGCCGCATTCGAAACCCTCGCGGACCTCGCGCACCTCATCCTTGAAGCGCCGCAGGCTGGAGAGGGTGCCCTCGTGGATCACCACGTTGTCGCGCAGCAACCGCACCCTCGACCCTCGGCGCACCAAGCCTTCGGAGACCCGGCACCCGGCGACGCGCCCGAGCTTGGAGATGTTGAACACCTGCAGGATCTCGGCATTGCCGAGGAAGTGCTCTCTCGCGATGGGCGCGAGCATGCCGGTCAACACCGCCTTGATGTCGTCGAGCACGTCGTAGATCACGGAGTAGTACCGGATCTCGACGTCGCCCTGCGCGGCGAGCTCGCGCGCCTGCGGCCCCGCGCGGACATTGAAGCCGACGATGACCGCCTCCGATGCCGAAGCCAGGGTCACGTCGGACTCGTTGATCCCGCCAACCCCGGCATGGAGCACGCGAACCCCGACCTCGTCGGTGGAAAAGCTCTCCGCATTGGCCTGAATGGCCTCGACCGAGCCCTGGACATCGGCCTTGATGACCAGCGCGAACTCCTTCTTCTCCTCGCGGCCGATATTGGAGAACATCTGCTCCACGGTCCCGCGCGTGGCCCTCGCGGCCCGTGCGTCGCGCTCGCGGCGAACGCGGAACTCGGTGATCTCGCGGGCGCGGGTTTCGTTCTCGACCACGCTGAACTCATCGCCCGCGGCGGGCGTTCCGTTGAGACCGAGGATTTCCACCGGCACCGAGGGGCCGGCCGAACGGACCGGCGCGCCGGCGTCGTCGACGATCGCCCGCACCCGTCCCCATTCGCTGCCCGCGACCACGATATCGCCGGTCTTGAGGGTGCCTCGCTGGATCAGCAGCGTCGCCACCGAGCCCCGGCCCCGCTCCAGCTTGGATTCGATCACCACACCATCCGCGGAGCGTTGCGGGTTCGCCCTGAGCTCGAGGATTTCGGCCTGGAGGACGACGGTCTCGAGCAGCTTGTCGAGATTGGTGCCCTCGACCGCGGAGACGTCGATGGACAGCACGTCGCCGCCGAACTCCTCGACCACCAGCTCGTGCTGCAACAACTCGTTGCGCACGCGCGCGGGATCGGCGTTGGGCCGATCCACCTTGTTCACCGCGACGATAATCGGCACCTCGGCGGCCCGTGCGTGGTCGATAGCCTCGACGGTCTGCGGCATCACCCCGTCATCCGCGGCGACCACCAGGATCACGATGTCGGTGACGTTGGCGCCCCGGGCGCGCATCGCGGTAAACGCCGCATGTCCCGGAGTGTCGATGAAGGTGATCTTCTGGTCGCCGGCGGGAAGGGTCACCTGGTAGGCGCCGATGTGCTGCGTGATCCCGCCGGCCTCGCCGGCCACCACGTTGGATTTGCGCAGCGCGTCGAGCAGCGACGTCTTGCCGTGATCGACATGCCCCATGACCGTGACCACGGGCGGGCGCGGATCGAGCTCGGCGTCGGTATCGTCCACACCCCTGATTCCAATCTCGACATCGGCGTCGCTGACGCGCTTGACGTTGTGGCCGTATTCGGCGACCACCAGCTCCGCCGTATCGGCGTCGATCGACTGGTTGATGGTCGCCATGATGCCCATGCCCATCAACGTCTTGATGACGTCGGGGGCGCGCTGCGCCATCCGGCCCGCGAGCTCCTGCACGGTGATGGACTCGGGGACCACGACATCGCGCACGACCTTGGCGATGGGCTCGTCGGAACGCCGCTGGGCCCTCTTTTCGCGCTCGCGAAGCCGCCGGAGCGACGCCAGGCTACGCTGACGCTCCTCGTCGTCCAGTGCCTGGGCGATGGTCAGACGCCCGGAGCGCCGCCGCTGCTCTCCGCGCTTGGGCGCGAGGCGGCGGGGCTCCGGGCGACCGGACCTGCGCCCGCGTGGCCTTTCGGCCTCGCTCTCTTCCGTCTGGGCGTCGGGATCTCTTGCCGCGGCGCGGGAAGCGGGTTTCTGCGCGGCCTCGGGCTCGGCGGCGTCGCCTGTCGAGGCGGGCTGTTCGGCGGCCGCTTCCGCGGCCGCCTTCGCCTCGTTCTCTTCCTCCAGAGCGCGAGCCTCGGCCTCGACGCGCTCACGCTCGGCCTGTTCCTCTTCCCTCCGTCGCCGTTCTTCCTCCGCGGCCTTCTCGAGCGCCCGGCGCGCCTCGTCGGCCGCATGCTGTTCGGCCTCGGACTGCTTCAGCCCGACCAGGGCGCGGGCGCGGGCGGCTCTCTCCTGCTCGGTCAACTCGCGCGGCGGGGTTCGCTGCCCATCCTCGGGGGGCGCGACGACGGTGGCCGCCGCGACCGCTTCCGGGGCGGCCTCCGCCGCGACCGGCTCGATCTCGGGCGGGGGAGACTTGACTTCGGTCATGTCGCCATCGGCGGACTGGGCGAAAGTCCGCTTGCGGCGCACCTCGACCGCGACCGACTTGGTGCGGCCGTGCGAGAAGCTCTGCCGGACCTGTCCGGCGTCGACCGTTTTCTTGAGTTCCAGCCGGCCCGGCCGCGACAGGCTGAGCTTCTTCTTCGCGGGCTTTTGTTCTGTCTGCTCAGTCATATCGTCCAACTCTCTTGCGCCGCGCGAAATCCTGCCAGGCGCGCAGCTTCCGTCCAGACCCGCACTTCGAGCCCGCCGGGGCTCAACGCCGCATAGGTCACCGCGTCCCGCCCGAACGCGCCGCCGAGCTCGGTGGAGACCAGCACATCGACGATCCGACCGCCCACCCTCGACAGCGGCAGGCGGCCGCGCTGCCGCGCCGACCCGTCGGCGGCGACCAGCAGAAGCGCGGCACCTCCGCGGAGCAGCACCTTCCGCACCGCTTCGAAACCCGACAGCGCCTCGCCCGCGCGGCGGGCGAAACCGATCAGATCGACGCAGCGTCCCGCGAGCAGGCGCTCGACCCGGTCGGCAAGCCCGTCCGGCACCGTCACGTCACGGCGGGTAGCCTTCGCGAAGGCATCGGTCGCCGCAGCGCGCTCGACTATATCCCGGCGCGATTGGAGCCACAATCCACGTCCCGGCAGGCGGCCTGCGATGTCGGGCACGATCTCCCGGTCCGGACCGACCACGAATCGCACCATCCGCTCGCGCGCCAGGGTCTCGCGGCTGACCAGGCAGCACCTCGTGTTACCCGTCTCCGGTGGTGCATCCTGATGCTCGGGCATAGTGCCGACTCCGGGATCGCGGAAGTCAGGACATGGGCTCGGGCGCCGGCGCCCCGCCTTCGGGCGCGGACGTTCCGGGATCGGCTTCGCCGGCCTCGTCCGACCCGGCGCCCGCGGCTTCGGTATCCTCGTCTTCGTCGTCGAACCAATGGGCGCGGGCCGCCATGATCAGCCGGTTCGCCTCTTCCTCGGTGAGCGCGTAGTCGCGCAATACCCCGTCGTCCTGGTCGATCACCTCGTCGGTCGACAGATCGGCGAAATCGTCGAGCGACCTGATGTCGGCCTCGCCCAGGGTTACCGCCATCGCCGGCGACAGGCCGGGGATCGCGGCGAGCTCGTCGGAAACCCCCAACTCGCGCCGGCGGGCGGTCAACCGCGCCTCCTCCTCGGCAAGATACGCCGTGGCGCGGTCGCGCAGCTCGTCCGCCAGCTCCTGGTCGAAGCCTTCGATGGAAAGAAGGTCGGTCATCGGCACGAACGCCACCTCTTCGACGGTCGAGAACCCCTCGGCGACGATCAGGTGGGCAAGCACGTCGTCAACATCGAGCGCGTCCATGAACATCTGCGACCGGGTGCGGAACTCTTCCTGCCGGCGTTCCGATTCCTCGTCCTCGGTGAGGATCGCGATTTCCCACTGGGTCAGGTGCGACGCCAGCCTGACATTCTGTCCCCGCCGGCCGATGGCGAGGCTGAGCTGGTCGTCGGGGACCACGACCTCGATGCGGCGCTGATCCTCGTCGAGGACCACCTTGGCGACCTCCGCGGGCGCCAGCGCGTTGACGATGAAGGTCGCGGGATCCGGGTTCCACTGGATGATGTCGATCTTCTCGCCCTGCAGCTCGCCCACCACGGCCTGGACCCGGCTGCCCCGCATGCCGACGCAGGCGCCGACCGGGTCGATGCTGGAATCGTTGGACAGCACTGCGATCTTGGCGCGGCTGCCGGGATCGCGGGCAACCGCCCGGATCTCGATGATCTTGTCGTAGACCTCGGGCACTTCCTGAGCGAACAGCTTGGCCATGAATTCGGGCCGGGTGCGGGTCAGGAAGATCTGCGGGCCGCGCGGCTCCGACCGCACGTCGTAGATATAAGCGCGCACCCGGTCGCCGGCGCGGAAGGACTCGCGGGGGATCATCTCGTCGCGCCGCAGCACCGCCTCGGCGCGTCCGAGATCGACGGTCAGGTTGCCGAACTCCACCCGCTTGACGATGCCGTTGACCACCTCGCCGGCGCGATCCTTGTATTCCTCGTATTGCTGCTGGCGTTCGGCGTCGCGCACCCGCTGGACGATCACCTGCTTGGCGGTCTGCGCGGCGATGCGGCTGAAATCGATCGGCGGCAGGGGGTCGACCAGGAAATCGCCGATTTCGGCGTCGGGTTTCCTGTGGCGCGCCTGCTCCAGCGTAAGCTGGGTGATCTCATTCTCGACCTCCTCGGCCACCTCGAGGATGCGCGCCAGCTTGATGTCGCCGCTCTTGCGGTCGATATAGGCGCGCACGTCGTGCTCCTGGCCGTACTTCGATCGGGCGGCTTTCTGGATCGCCTGCTCCATCGCCTCCAGCACCTCGTCGCGCTCGATCGACTTCTCCCGCGCGACGGTATCGGCGACCTGCAGCAGCTCAAGCCGGTCCATCCCGGCGGCCGGTATGGCGTCCATGTCCATCGTGACTACCCGTCCCTTCCTTTCATTGCGTCGGCGATCGCCGCATCGGTCAGCATCAGCTTGCCTCGCAGCACCTCGTCGAAGGGGATCGCGTGCTCGACCTCCCCGACGGCGACCACCACGTCCTCCCCCCGCCGGCCGACGAGACGGCCTCGGAACCGCTTGCGCCCGCCGATCGGCCTGCGCGTCTCCACCCGTACCTCGCAGCCAGCGAAACGCTCGTAGTCGCCGGCGCGAACCAGGGGTCGATCGAGTCCGGGCGAGGAAACCTCGAGCGTGTAGGACCCGGCGATGGGATCGTCGACATCGAGCACCGCCGAGATCAGGCGCGAAATTTCCGCGCAATCGTCGACGCTCATTTCGCGGCGATCCTGGCGCTCGGCCATGATCTGCAGCGTGGGCACGCCGCCGCCTGTCAGACGGACCCGGACGAGTTCGTATCCGAGCCCCTCGATGGGCGGCCCTACCAGACGTTCGACCTCGCCGATCGCTTCCAACGCGATGCCATCCTCTCGCACGGCGGCGCGGACAAAAAAAAGCGGGCGGCGTGCCCACTTTCTTCTTGTGCGACGCGAATTTCGGTTCGCAGGCAAGATAGGGCCTCGCCCCCGGTCTTTCAAGCGCCTTGTCGATCGCCTTGTCGATCGCGCGGGAGTCGTCGATAGCGGAGATAGGTGCACCGCCTGCCTTCCTCGAGCGCCTTGAGCTCATAGCGCGTGGCGGGCCAGTCGGAGGAGCGGACGCGCCAGTCGGACGGCGTCTTCGCGGTCCACAGAAACGTCCCGGATGCCTGGAGACGGTCGAGGATCCAGACGAGGTAGCCGTTGTCGTCGGTAGCAATCCGGAGCTCCGCGTCGTCCCGCATGACCGCGGCGAGACGCTCCAGCACCGGCCGCGATACGAAGCGCCGCTTGTGATGGCGGGTCTTGGGCCAGGGATCGGGAAACAGCACGAAGACCCTGGAAAGGGACGCCTCAGCGAGCCTGTCGATCAGGAGCCGGGCGTCGTCGCGCCAGAGCCGGATATTGTCGAGCCGGGCATCGACAAGCCCCCGCACCATGCGAACCACGCCGGTCACGTAGGGCTCGCAGCCGATCATCCCGACGTCACGGTTGGCGGCCGCCTGCGCCAGCAGGTGCTCGCCCGCGCCGAAACCGACCTCAAGCCAGACCTCGCGCACCGGACGGTCGAACAGGGTCTCCGGCGCGATGGGCCGCGGCGCATCGTCGAGAGCGATCTCCAGCCGAGGCACGACATCGTCGAGCAGTCGCTGCTGGCTGCCGCGAAGCTTTCGCCCGCGGCGGCGCCCGTAGAGGATGCGTTTGGCCTCTTCCACCGACAGGGGTGCGCACCCGTTCCTAGGTCAGCGCGCTCCTGAGGTCATCCACGAGGTCCAGCTTTTCCCAGGAAAAGCCGCCATCGGGTTCCGGGTCGCGGCCGAAATGGCCGTAGGCCGCGGTGCGGGCATAGATCGGCTGCAGGAGCCGGAGCCGTTCCCGAATGCCGCGCGGCGACAGGTCCACGACCTCCTGCACCGCTCCGGCGATCTTCTCCTCGTCGATCGTGGAGGTTCCTTCCGTGTGGATATAGACCGAGAGCGGCTTGGCCACACCGATGGCGTAGGAGACCTGGATCGTGCATCGCGAGGCGAGCCCCGCGGCGACCACGTTCTTGGCCACGTAGCGCGCGGCGTAGGCGGCCGAGCGGTCGACCTTGCTGGGATCCTTGCCGGAGAACGCGCCGCCGCCATGCGGCGCCGCGCCGCCATAGGTGTCGACGACGATCTTGCGCCCGGTGAGCCCGCAATCGCCGTCCGGCCCGCCGATCACGAAACGCCCGGTCGGGTTAACGTAGAACTCGTCCTCCGGACACATCCAGCCGTCGGGCAGGACCGACAGCACGTGCGGACGGACCAGCTCCCTTACCGCGTCCTGATCGAGGTCTTCGTCGTGCTGGGTCGAGACCACCACCGAAGTCGCGCGCACCGGCCGCCCGTCCCGGTAGAGCAGCGAGATCTGGCTCTTGGAATCGGGGCCGAAGCCGTTGACCTCGCCGTTTCTCCTTGCCTCTGCGATCGACCGAAGGATCGCGTGCGCGTAATGAATCGGCGCGGGCATCAGCGACGGCGTCTCGTCGCAGGCGAAGCCGAACATGATGCCTTGGTCGCCGGCGCCCTGATCCTTGTTGCCGGCGGCGTCGACGCCCTGGGCGATGTCGGTCGATTGCGCGTGGAGATAGACCGCGACCTCCGCCTTCTCCCAGTGGAAGCCATCCTGCTCGTAACCGATGTCGCGCACCGCTTCGCGGGCGACCGCCTCCATGTCTTGCGGGTCGACCGGTCCGCGCACTTCGCCCGCGATCACGATCCGGTTGGTCGTCGTGAGCGTCTCGCAGGCGACGCGGGAATCGGAGTCGGCGGAGAGATACGCATCCACCACGGCATCGGAAATGCGATCGCTGACCTTGTCGGGATGCCCTTCCGACACGGACTCGCTGGTGAATACGAAATCCCGTTTCAGCACGCCCTCGCCCCCTGCTCCGATTATGTCGCTTCGTGCGCGACGTTGTCGCAGGGGCAACCCCACCCCGTCAACCGGCCCGGGCGAGCGGCTAGGCGTCGCGCGCGGGTTCTTCGCCGGCCTCAGCCCGGGCTATCGCCTTGATAAGGTCGAACGCCCGCTTGCGGACGCGCGGATCGGCGATCCGGTAGTAGGCGCGGACGAGCTCCAGCGTCTCCCGCTTCACCAGCGGATCGTTCTCGAAGCGGTCCTGGGTTTCGGGCAGCCCGGGCATTATGGGCTGGGGAGACTCCTGGGCGACCGCGTCCGGCATCTCCTCGTAAAAGAAGGAGACCGGAACGTCGAGCACGCGCCCGATCTGGAAGAGGCGGCTCGCGCTTATCCGGTTGGCACCGCGTTCGTATTTCTGCACCTGCTGGAAGGTAAGGCCCAGCGCCTCGCCGAGCTTTTCCTGACTCAGGCCGAGCAGGGTTCGACGCATCCGGACCCTGCCGCCCACATGAACATCGATCGAATTCGACCTGCCGCGCCGACCGCGTGTCTGGGAAACCGGAGCGCCTGCTGGATAATCCGCCATATTAAAATCCAATTCTTCTCTTTCCGGTTCGCTACAACGCGAACTTACACGACGAGATCATATTCGCGGCAATGTATGGAAAACTACGTTCAACGGTCACTTGGGCACGACAAGGCTTCCCTTACGATCAAACGACCGATGCGCTGAAGACAAGGCTCTATACTAAATTATCAATCACGAGTCCATGTCGAGAACCGAAATCGCCGGCATACGGCCGCTACGCCGAAGGCCTGCACCGCCAACCCGCGGCGAGTGCCGCAATCGCGAGGACCAGAAAGACCGACAACGGTAGGTGGCCGAACCTGGCGAACCCGGTAGGCTCGGGCAAGGGCAGCGGGAGCGCTGCCTCCAGCAACCCGACGCGCCCGAGCCCGAGTCGCTCGACCACCCGGCCGAACGGGTCGATCACTGCCGAGATCCCGGAATTCGCCGCTCTCACGACGGGCAAACCCTCCTCGACGGCCCGCATTCGCGCGGCGGCGAAATGCTGATGGGGGCCGGCACTGTCGCCGAACCACCCGTCGTTGGTCACGTTGAGAAGCCATTGCGGCCGCCGGTCGGCCCCGACCACGCGACCGGAAAAAATTATCTCGTAGCAGATCAGCGGGCTGAAGGCCGGCAATCCACCCACGCTCAGCGTCCTGGGACCGGGACCGCGGCTGAAGTCGAAGCGCCCCCCGGTCACCTGAGTAAAGGCGAGAACCGAACGCAGCGGCACATATTCGCCGAACGGCACAAGCCGCGCCTTGTCGTAGACGGCGACGCTTCGCGCCTTGCCGTCGATGGCGACCAGGCTGTTCCAGAAGCGCGCCGGCCGCTTTGCGGGCGGGCTGGCCCGAAAGGCACCCGCGATCACCAACCCGCCCTCCGGCACCACGCGCGCGATCGCTTCGGCTGCGCCGGGTACCCGCGAAAGGGCGAATCCGATCGCGGTTTCGGGCCAGACGAAATGGGTTATCCCAGTTCCCGCGGCCGCCCGGGTCATCGCGAGATGCCTCGCAAAGTGGCGCTCCCTGAACTGCGCCCGGACCTTTTCGTGTTGAGGAATATTGGGCTGGACGATTCCGAGCCTGATCCCGGGCTGGACGGCGGTGGCCGCCTGCGGCAAGCGCAGCGCGCCGCCTCCCCAGACCGCCGCCAGCACGAGCGGCACCCCGACGACGACCGCCGCCCCGGCGCGACCGCCCCGGGCAAGCAGCGCGGGCGCCGCGGCGAGCGCGACCGTGAGCAAACCGAGACCGTGGACGCCGACCGCCGCGGCCGGTTGAAGCATCGCCGGAATTTCGGTCCAGGCCGAGCCTATCGGATTCCACGGAAATCCGGTGAAGGCGACGCCGCGCACCATCTCGAGAGCGGTCCAGCCGACGGCCAGAGCCGCAACGCGGGGCCAGCCGGGCCGCATCCAGCGCGCGAAGGCGCAGGCCAGAGCCGGGTATATCGCGAGATACGCCGACGCTCCGACCAGGGTCGGCGGGATAAGCCAGGCGTAGCGGTCGGCCTCGACCAGCAGCGCGTTCGAGATCCAGTAGGTTCCGGCCATGAAGTGACCGAGGCCGAACCACCAGCCGACGGCGAAGGCCGCGCGCCTGGAGGGGGTCCCGTCGATCAGCCATACCAGCGCGGGAAACGCGGCGAAAAGCACCGGGACCAGGCCGACCGGAGGTAGCGCCAGCACCGAGCCGAGGCCGAGCAGCCAGGCAGCCAGCCAGCGCCGCCACCCGCCCAGCGCGGCCAGCGCCGCCGCGAGACGGGCCAAACGCGAGGGTCGTTCGGGGCCGGCCCCGGTCAGCCGGACGCCGCCGACGGTCGGCATACCCTGAGCCGCTTGATGCGCCGCGGGTCGGCGTCGAGCACCTCGAACTCGGCGCCGGAGGGGTGCCGTATGACCTCGCCGCGGGAGGGCACGCGCCCGGCGAGCGTGAAGACGAGGCCGCCGAGGGTGTCGATATCGGCCTGCCGTTCGGCGGGCGTCAGCAACGCGCCGATCCTCGCTTCGAAATCCTCGATCGCGACGCGGGCGTCGGCTTCGATCGAGCCGTCCGAACGGTCGGCCATCATGGGCCGCACCTCGGGGTCGTGCTCGTCCTGGATCTCGCCCACGATTTCCTCGACCAGATCCTCGATCGTGACCAGCCCGTCCGTACCGCCGAACTCGTCGACCACGAGCGCCATATGGGTACGGTTGACCCTCATCTGGAGCAGCAGCTCCAGGATCGGCGTCGAGGGCGCGACGAAAAGGATACGCCGCAGGATCTTGTCGATCGTGAAGGTTTCGTCCGAGCCCCGCCAGGCCACCATGTCCTTGATGTGGACCATGCCGACGGCGTCGTCGAGGGTCTCCCGATAGACCGGCATGCGGGAATGGGCGGAGCCGCTCATCAGCGACGTCAATTCGTCGAGCGGGGTGTCGATCCCGACGCCGACGATATCCGCCCGCGGCACCATCACGTCGCTGGCCGCGAGATCGCGCAGCTGGAGCACGTTGCGCAGGAAAACGATTTCCTCGCCCGCCTCGCTGTTGGCGGTGTCTTCCTGCTCGATCAGCTCCTCGATGGTGTCGCGCAGCGATTCGCCGCCGTTTCGTTGGCCGAAAAGGCGTTTGAGCCAAGGCCGCAGCCCCCGGTTCTGCGTGGATCGGTCCGGATTGGCCCCGTTGCCACGGGGCTTCCTAGGCTCGGAGGGTTCGTTCATCGTCTCAACGGGCGGCCGGGACGGCGTCGCCGTATGGATCGGCGATCCCGAGCCGCTTCAATATCTCCACTTCCATCGCTTCCATGCGGCCTGCGTCGCGATCGGTCTCGTGATCATAGCCCAAGAGGTGCAGCAATCCGTGAACCACGAGATGCTGCAGATGGTGATCGAGACGCTTGCCGGTGCGCGCCGCGTCGCGGGCACTGGTCTCGAAAGCAATCACGATGTCGCCCAGCATCACGGGCGCTTCCCCGTGCCGGTCCCCCCTTCCGACAGGCTCTCCGCTCGCGAAGGACAGCACGTCGGTGGCCGCGTCGATACCGCGATAACGCCCGTTGAGCCGCGCCGTCTCCGCGTCGTCGGCGAGCGCGATCCCGACTTCCACGGAACGGCCGGCGGCATCCGCGGCGGCGACCCGGCAAGCAGCGTCGACCGCGCGGCGGCACAGTGTGGGCGCGTCTTCCAGCGCCTCGGCCCAGCCCCTGCATCGGATATGTATGCCCGTTTCCGCGTTCAATGGGCCCTAGTCTTCCTTCATCGCCGCCGATCCTCCCCGGGATCGTCATAGGCCTGAACGATCCGGACCACCAGATCATGGCGGACCACGTCGGAATCGTCGAATTCGACGATCCGGACGCCCTCGATCCGCTTGACCGTATCGACGGCATGGGCGAGCCCGGAGGTCGCTCCGGGCGGGAGGTCGATCTGGCTGAGGTCGCCGGTCACCACCATGCGCGCGTCCTCGCCGAGCCGGGTGAGAAACATCTTCATCTGCACCTGCGTGGTGTTCTGCGCCTCGTCGAGAATGACGAAGGCGTTCGACAGGGTGCGGCCGCGCATGAAGGCCAGTGGCGCGATCTCGATCTGGCCGGCGTCGAGCCGCTTGGTCACCTGGTCGAAATGCATCATGTCGTAGAGGGCATCGTAGAGCGGCCGCAAATAGGGGTCGATCTTCTCGCGCATGTCGCCGGGGAGAAAGCCGAGCCGCTCCCCCGCTTCGACCGCCGGGCGCGACAGGATGATCCGGTCGACGGCGCCGCTGTTCAGCATCGCGACCGCCTCGGCCACCGCGAGATAGGTCTTTCCGGTGCCGGCGGGCCCTATCCCGAAAACCAGCTCGGCTTCGCGCAGCGCGGTCATGTAGCGCGCCTGACCGGGAGAGCGTGGCGTAACGTGCCGGCGCGGGGTATGGATGACCGGCGTGTCGGCCGCCTCGGCGACGCCGTTGGCGGCGCCTTCCGCGAGCCGGATCGCGGCATCGACCTCGGCCTGATCGACGCCGAGCCCCCTCTCCAGCCGGCCATAGAGCGCCGCAAGGGCATCGCGTGCGATGCGGGCCGGGCCCGCCGGGCCCCTGATGGCGACGGTATTGCCGCGCGACGACAGGGACACCGCGAGCTGTTGCTCCACCCGGGCGAGATTGCGGTCGAACTCGCCATAGAGCAGCGGAAGCAACGCGTTGTCGTCGAAGCTGATGCGCACATGCTCCGGCTGCGCCGCGAGGCGGATATCGGAACGGTCGGCGGTCAAGCGATCGTCCGTCCCGCTCCGGGAATCCGCGGAGCATGGGCGAGCGGCGGCGGCATCGCCGCCAGTTCCCCCGTCAGCGAATTCGAGTGCGCTTCCGTCACGAACACGTCACGGATCTCGCCCATGAGCGACTCCGAATCCCGGCAGACCACGTGCACCGCCTGCATCGCGGGCGTCCGCCCGGCCAGCTGATGCGGCTTGCGCCCGCGCCTGTCGAACAGGACCGGCACCGTCCGCCCGACCGTCCGCCGGTTGAATTCGTGCTGCTGGGCATTGAGCAGGTCCTGCAGCCGCGCCAGCCTGTCCGCCTTTTCCGTCTCGCCGACCTGGTTTCCGGTTGCCGCGGCGGGCGTTCCGGGGCGCGGGCTGTATTTGAACGAATACGCCTGGGCGAAGCCGACCGTTCGGACCAGCGCCATCGTCGCCTCGAAATCGGCTTCCTCCTCGCCGGGGTGACCGACGATGAAATCGGACGAGAGCGCGAGATCGGGCCGCGCCGCGCGCAGCCGCTCCACCAGGTCGACATAGTCCGCCCCCGTGTGGCGCCGGCCCATCGCGGCGAGCACCCTGTCGGAACCCGACTGGACCGGCAGGTGGAGATAGGGCATCAGCGCGGGCAGCTCGCCATGGGCGGCGATCAGGTCATCGTCCATGTCGCGCGGATGGGAGGTCGTATAGCGAATGCGTGATAGGCCGGGCAGGTCGGCGAGCGTGCGGATCAGTCGGGCGAGACCCCATTCGGCTCCGCCTCCCGGAGCTTCGCCGTGATAGGCGTTCACGTTCTGCCCCAGAAGGGTGATCTCGCGCGCGCCCCGCTCGATCAGCCGTCGGGCCTCCGCGACGACCGCAGCGGCGGGGCGCGAATGCTCCGCGCCCCTTGTGTAGGGGACGACGCAGAACGAGCAGAACTTGTCGCAACCCTCCTGAATCGTCAGGAACGCCGACGGCCCCTGGGCGGCGCCTTCTTCGGGAAGGCGGTCGAACTTCGACTCGGGCGGGAAGTCGATGTCGAGCAGCCCCCGCTCACCGGCCTCGGCCCGGCGCACCAGTTCGGGCAGGCGGTGATAGGTCTGGGGCCCGACAACAATGTCGACCCAGGGCGCGCGGCGCATGATTTCCGCTCCCTCGGCCTGGGCGACGCAGCCGGCCACCACGACGATACGGGCACCCTCCCACCCGTTCCGCGCGCGTCGCCGCGGCGGGCGGCGCAGGCGGCCGAGGTCGGAAAACAGCTTCTCCGCCGCCTTTTCGCGGATGTGGCAGGTGTTGAGGACGGTTACCTCGGCCTCGTCGGCGCGATCCGTTTGCGCAAAGCCGTGGACGGCCATGACATCGGCCATTCGACCGGCGTCATAGACGTTCATCTGGCATCCATAACTCTTGATGAAGAGCCGCTTTGCCAATGACGCAATCCTAATACCGCGCCGTGCTGCGGGGTCCGGAAGCTAGCACGGGGCGCG
>JAJDVM010000375.1 GCA_022826125.1 Defluviicoccus sp. | reverse complement strand
CCGAACCCCTTGAGCGGCTTGGCGTCGCGGTGCTGCCGTCCGAGCTGGGCGCGGTAGATCGCGAACCCCATGCGGTCCTGCACCGGGCCGGGAAAACGCTTCAGATCCGCCTTGCTCGAACCGATCCATTCGACTGGCTTCAGCAATTGCACTGTCGACTCCGGACTATAGGGGTTTCGCCATAGGCGGACAAGCCGGGCGACGCATCAGTGCTCGGTGGGGTCGCCGGGCTCGGGGGTCTCGGCGTGCATGGAGGCCGCCGCCATGGCGGTCCAGTCCTCGCGGTCGTAACCCAGCCTTCGATTCAATTTGTCGCAAATGCTGAGCGCATCTTCCAGATTGAGGGAGATCAGCGCGGTCGGCACATGCCCGGCCAGGCCCTCGATCACGATTCTGATCTGCTGCACGTCGGTCTCGACGTCGTAGGCTGGCACGAAACAAAAATTGGGCTCGTCCGGGAGGGTCTGCGCGGTCATGGGGCGGTCTCCTTGTCGGGGCGGGTCGGCGGACACCCGGCCGGCCATACGTATCCCGGCCGGGCATTGAACGGGTGAATCGGTCGGGAGTCACGCGGCGAGCGGCCAGCGTTCGAGGATGCGTTCCAGCACGCCGGCGTTGGGCGCGAATATCCGGGCGCGGAACGAGACGATCTCGACGGTGCATCCCATACGCTTCAGCGCGTCCATGTCGGTGTCCGCCGGCCCTTCGATCTCGATCCGCTCGGTGCCCATGAGGCGGCGGCGCGCGAGCCGCCAGCCGTTGGCGAGCGCGAGTGCGTTGCCGCGCTCCAACACCGCCGCGAAGGCCTCCGCGCCGGTCATGGCGGGGCCGCCGTCGAGGCCGAAGCCCGCGCGCACCGCCCGCACCTGCTCGGCATCGAGCACGCGGCCGATGAGGGATTCGCCCGTCGCCTGTCCCGGACTCGATCCGGGATCGCTGGTGAGCCGGCGAACCCGCATGTTCTCGGCCGGCAGGCGGTCCCAGACCGGCAGCAGCAGGCCGGAGGCGAGCCAGAAGCGGGACTCCCGGTGGGACGGCAGGCCGGCGATCTCGGCGTCCCAGACTCGACGCCACTGCGCCTCGTCGGCACGGCGCCAGTTGGAGGCATCAAGCTCGGCCCGGGCCATGGTCTCGCCGGTCGCGGGACGGATCAGCCGCACGCGCTCCTTCACCCCGCCGTCGTCGAGCATGCGCGAGGCAGCCGGCAGCACCACCGCGGCGCGCTTGGAACGGGCGTTGACCGCAAGACGCGGCTTTCCATCGGGTCCCGGATCGCGTTCGCCGATCTCCAGCGCGGCATCGGCGGTGAGCGGCACCAGCCTGTCGCGGCGGACGATCTCGACCAGCTCGGTTGCCGCCCCGGTGCCGGGATGCTCGTAGAGCGTCTCCCGGCCGGCGATTACCAGCGAGTCGGCGGTCACCGTCTCCACACCGACTTCGTAGCTGCCGGCCTCGATCGCCTGCTCGATATTGGCGGCGATGCGTTCCTCAAGCTCGGCGAAGAGCTGGTTCTGCTCGGCGATGGGCAATGCCAGCAGCCGGTTGAGGAACCTCGGCATGGGCGGCAGGTCCTCCTTGAGATTGCCTTCCCAGGTGAGCTTCAGCCCGGTGGCCTTCTCGAAGCGCTCCAGGTTCCAGCCCTGGATGGAACCGCGCCAGAGCGCGCCGTAGAACTGGCGCAACGCGGCCTTGGCATAGACGGATTCGAGGTTGTCGCTCTCGCGGAACAGCGCGGCGTCGCTGCCACCCATCGCGGTCTGGCTGTCGCGCTGGCCTCGTGTAATGGCGCCCAGGCTGTCGAGCCGCCGCGCAATGGTGGCGATGAACCGGCGCTCGCCTTTCACATCGGTGGTCACGGGGCGGAACAGCGGGGCGGAGGCCTGGTGCGTCCGGTGGGTGCGCCCCAGCCCCTGGATGGCCTGGTCCGCGCGCCAGCCCGGCTCCAGCAGGTAGTGGATGCGCCGCTCGGTGTTCGCGCAGGAGAGGTCGGCGTGGTAGCTGCGCCCGGTGCCGCCCGCCATGCTGAAGACGAGGATGCGCTTCTCGCCGTCCATGAACGCGGCGGTCTCGGCAAGGTTGGCAGAGGCGGGCCGGCTGCGCAGCGAGAGGCGCTCGCCCTTGGCGTCGACGATCCTGAGCACGCGCCGCGACCGGCCGGTGACCTCCGCGACGGCCTCGTGCCCGAACTTCTGCACGATCTGGTCGAGCGCCGTCGGCACCGGTGGCAAGGCGGCGAGCTTCTCGATCAGCGCGTCGCGCCGGTCCTCGGCTTCCTTGCAGATCACCGGATTGCCGTCGGCATCCCTGGCAGGCCGGCTGAGAAGATTGCCGCCGTCGTCGGTGAACGGCTCCTGCAACTGCACCGGAAAGGCGTGCATCAGGTAGGACAGGATTGCGTCCCGGGGCGTGAGGTCGATGTTGAGGTCGTCCCACTCCGAGGCGGGGACCTCGGCGATCCTCCGTTCCATCAAGGCCTCGCCCGTGGAAACGAGCTGCACGACCGCCGACCGGCCGGCGGCAAGATCGGCCTCGATCGCGCGGATCGTCGACGGGCACTTCATGCCGGTCAGCAGATGGCCGAAGAAGCGCTGTTTCGTGCCCTCGAAGGCGGACAACGCCGCCGCCTTGGCGTTCTTGTTCAGCGTATCCTCGCCCTGGACGATGCCGGTGGCTTTCAATGCCTCCTCGATGTTGGCATGGATCACCTTGAAGGCGCCGGCATAGGCGTCGTAGATGCGCCGCTGCTCGGGGGTGAGCGAATGTTCGAGGATGTCGACCTCGATCCCGTCATAGGCAAGCGCCCGCGCCTGGTAGAGCCCGAGCGCTTTCAGATCGCGCGCCACCACCTCCATCGCGGCGACGCCGCCGGCCTCCATTGCGGAGACGAACTCGACGCGCTTCTCGAACGGCGTCTCGCCGGCACCCCAGAGACCGAGCCGGCCGGCATAGGCCAGGCCCGGCAGGGTGGTGGCGCCGGTCGCCGACACATAGGCGATCCGGGCGTCCGGCAGTGCGTTCTGAAGCCTGAGCCCGGCCCTTCCCTGCTGCGACGGCTTGGTCTCGCCGCGTTCGGACTTCGAACCGGCGGCGTTGGCCATGGCGTGGGCCTCATCGAAGACGATCACTCCGTCGAAGGCGTGGCGGTCCTCCTCGTCGAGCGATCCCGCCAGCCACTCTACGATCTGCTCCAGCCGCGAGGGCTTGCCCTGGCGGGACGGCGAGCGCAGCGTGGCGTAGGTCGCGAACAGGATGCCCTCGTCGAGCGGGATCTCCATCCCCTGCCGGAAGTTGCCGAGCGGGATGACGTCGCTCTCCAGCCCGCCCAACGCGGTCCAGTCGCGTCGCGCGTCCTCCAGCAGCTTGTCGGACTGCGACAGCCAGAGGGCACGTTTGCGGCCCCTCAGCCGATTGTCGAGGATGATCGCGGCCACCTGGCGGCCCTTGCCGCAGCCGGTGCCGTCGCCCAGCATCCAGCCCCGGCGGAACCGCACCGGCTCCGAAAGAGTTTCGCCTTCCTGGGTGACGAGGGAGGTATCGACCTCCTCGTCGTTGACGTCCTCGCTGTCCTTTGGGCAGCGGTGGACGGTCTCCCACTGCGAGCCGATCCGGTACTCCGCCGCGAGATGGCGGGAATGAGCCTCGCCCGCCAGCACGACGCTCTCGAGCTGGGCGTCGGACAGCAGGCCCTCGGTGACGATCCTCTCCGGCAGCATCGGGCGCCAGGCCGGCGCCGGATGCGGCACGGCGGCCATGGCGGCGGACTGCACCAGCGGGGTCGGATGCTCGACCGCGCCCGGCACCCGCACGACGCCCGGCCGCCAGGGGGCGTAGGGGCCGGCGTCGGTAGAAGCATCGGAACCCGTATCGGCGGGTTCGACCGGCCCGTTCTCGACGACCAGCTCCGAAACCGGCCCCCAGTCGTGGGACCGGCGGGTCTCCGGGGTCGATGCAGACTTGGGGCCTCGCCGCTTCTCGGACTTCGGCGCAACGGGTTTGCCGAACAGGTCACGGGTCGGGCCGGCCGGAACGGGGGCGACCGGCTGGCGCGCCGGCACCCGCGCGATGACGGCGTTGAGCAACTCGGAGGCGTTCGCCGCGCGGGCCGTGCTGTCCAATTCGACATCGGCCCCGGCGCCGCGCTCCAGCACGGTGAGGCGGGTGTCGAACCCGGTGCCGCGTCGGGCATAGGCGCGGCCGTCGATAGCCATGGTGAAGACGCAGCGGGCTGGCGGGTCGAGGCGGCCGACGGTGTCGCCCGGCGCGCAATGGGCCGAGGTGATCGTCACCAGCCGGCCGCCGGGCGGCAGCATCGAGGCGGCCGAGCGGACATGGCGGAGGTCGGCGTCGCGGGTGATGCGGTCGACGCCGGGCGTCGCCGAGAACGGCGGGTTCATCAGC
>JAJDVM010000037.1 GCA_022826125.1 Defluviicoccus sp. | reverse complement strand
GCGCTCGTTCCGCTCGTCGAGAAAGACCTCGATGCGGCCGCTGATCTTGCGGGCACCCACACGCCGCAGGCGGCGCAGCACGCCCTCGACATGCTTGCATGTGCCGAGGCGGTTGGTCCGATGGTCCCGGCAGCCGCAGGTGTTGATGCGTTCGCCGATGGCGCGGATTTCCACCCTGTAGGCGGTCCCGCTGGAAGATGTCACCTCATAGTCGCAGAAGGGCGCGTTGTCCTCGTCGATCGCGCGGACTTCCGAGATCTCGGTCCGGCCGCGCCACTGCCGCCGCTCGATCTCCTGTTCGTCCGTCGACAGCCAGCCCCGAAACACCGGGGGCGACACGGATCGGCGCCGGGTGCGGCGGCCCGCCTGCTTGCCAGCCATGAAACCCCTCCTGCTTGCCGTATCGTGTCCACCGCCGACGCTGCGGCGATGCCGGCGATTGTCCGTAAGCGCGTGGCGTATGCGCTATCGGAGTCGTCATCGGGCTGGGGCAGCCAACCGCCGATCCGGCCGCAACGGCGTCGCCGGGTCCAGGCGACGAGATGGCCGGACAGGCGCGCTTCCTCGCGGCCTCCGGCACTCCGAGCGCTACCGCGCCTCGGCTTCGTCATCCGGGTCCCGGACCGCGATCTCGGGCTCGTACGCCACCTCGTCTTCCTCCACGAACGCAAGGCGCATCCCCCACCCCGCGTAGACCTGCGGCATCCGGCCGAAGGCCCGCATGTCGAGCTCGACATCGTCGATCTGGATCACCGTCTCCCCATCCTCGGCGTGGTCGATATGGCAACGAAGCACCTGCCCGCGGGGAACCCACCGGTCGCTGCGCTCGCTGTATTCGATCTGAGCGAGGCCGGGCGAACAGCCAGCCAGTCGCGCAGGGCGGCGCGGGTTTCCTTCCACAGCGGCAGGATGGGCGTCGCCCGGTCGCAGGATGCGATGATGCGTTCGATGTCGTCCCGCGGCAGATGACGAGGCAATGTCGAGAACCTCTGAAGGGGAACCGTCGGCACCGCGGCGACAAGCCCCGGTCGGCAAAGGCCGTCCAGCACGAGGAAGCGCAGATACAGCCGAAGCGCCGACGTCTCGCGTCGAACAAGATCGCGCGATGCCGTCTCAAGGCGGCACTGCACCGTGTTCGCACTACGAGGACGACGTGTTCTGGGACCGGTCGTATTACAACCGCTGGCCCCTTGTCGTGCAGTTGTCGGACCAGGTCGAGGTCGATTGGTTCCGGCAGGTGCCGCCGTGGAGCGAATTGGACGAGGGACAAATAGGCGCAAGCAGTATCGGGACGATGCAGAGTCTGCACCGCGTGCATCATGTCACCACTCGAACCCCGGCGCGATCCTTCATGATAGCGCTGGCCCATAGCCGTGGTGGACACCCAGCAAGCGAATTTCCCGCGCCGACGAACTGGAAACTGGGCTGTCCTTTGGCGAATCGACCGAGACGAAATTCGGATCACGAGAAGATCCTATGCACGACTATCGGCGATCATGAGGCGTAAAATTCAGCGCGTGCAGACCAAACGATCCCAATGTCGATGTATTGCAAGGCCCAATGCCACAATGGCGTAACCCGTGCCTACGACGGGAACAAGCCGAATTGTTACCGATCGAAGGAATTTCCTCCCAAGTCTATCGCCCAACATGCCTTCCAGTACGACGATAACACTTCCATCCATCAAAAACTCCAGCAGATCGAAAAAGGCATCTATGGCCTGTCTCCGTCCGCCTTCGAACATGGACCTATTCATCCTCGTAATGTGGTCTGACGCACCGTCGATAGCATTCACAACTTCCAAGAAGAACTCTCGTTCATCGAGAAGTCCTAACGCATCGAGCAGAATATCCCACATCACATCGGCCGTCGGTGGACAGCTTTCGGCCATAGGCACGCGAACCGTCGAGAGTCGCACAATGTCTTGTGGCGCCGGTATGAGCGGAACTCCCCGCCCAATCATCGTATCGGCCGTTACTCGGAACTCGTCCTGGACGTATCGATACAATTGACTTTGGCTGAGGCCTAACGATGCGGTCGCTAGAGCACTGCGACCCTGATAATCCAATTCCTGCCAACGCGACGCTCCGATAAAGTCGATTTCGCCACGCGCAGCCCGTACATCATTCGCCAACTCGATGGCAATGTCTCTTGAGACCTGTAGTTGCTCCCTAAATCTCCCCTCATCTTGCGCGACAGCCCATCGAATCGAGGCAAGTTGAGACACGAGTACGCTGGCAGGCAACGTAGCGAGCACGGTTCGTCGTTTGAGAAGAGAGTCTGTCATCTGTGCGCTCCCGTCCGACTGAGCGGACATTCTACTCCCATCCTTAGCAACGAATCCACGATAGCTGATTACTTTGTTCGAGCGAAGCGACGTGGGATTCAAGGTGTCGCCCGTAGGCTCGGCGGCACGGTTCGGGAGCGAACATGCTCTGTTGCGGTCGTTGTCGGCGACAGCCCCACTCCGTGGATGCACGGGCGAGTCATAATCAGAGGCCGAGATCGAACTCGTCGGTCATCGAGATCGCCGTCAAAGCGGATGTCCGCAGGATCGTGCGGCCGCGCTACCGCCGGGGCTGCGACTGCCCGTCCTCGCCCCCGCAGGCGATCGCGCCCCCGCCGGCGCGGCTGTTCCCCGGAACGCCCCACGGGATCAGCGTCTGGGCACGTATCCTCTACGAGCGGTTCGCCTGCTTCCGACCGCTGCGTCAGGTCGCGGCGTGGATGACCGACCAGGGGCTGGCGATCGCGCCGGGAACCATGGCCGACAGCATGCGCCGCTTCCTGCCGCTGTTCGCGCCGCTCGCCGTCAGCCTGGTGTTTCGGCTGCGGGCGCTGTTGCCCCGCGAGGTCTCGACGAAGTCGAGGAATCATGAGTCGCCTGAGATCACGCTGGCCCATCTTCGATATCTTGCGTGTTGTTTTCCGGTCTAACCGGGTAGGAGCTCGGGGCTTGCCACCGGTCGTGTGCTGTCGCGGCACAAGGCCGAGCCAGGCGGCAAAGTCCCGCCCACGCCCGAAGCGAAGCCCTCCATCGGCGGGGCAAAAGACCGGAACGCCATCGCCGTGATCGGCCCCACCCGCCTACTACAACTGCGACTGGAAATAAGCCAGCAAGGAGCTCTACTCCCCGCACTCGCCGCAAGCCTGCGCCCGGCGTGCGGGTAGGACGGTGACCATTGAATTAGAGGAGGAGCTGCGCTAAAGCTCAAGGCTCCCGGGAGTGGGTCCCGAGGGCTTTGTGTGCAATAGGAACTCCGACCGGTCGCGCCGATGCTGATCCCTTCATAGTAGGATCGGCGACAGGCGGTCAACCGGGTTCCAAACAGGAGGAATCCGCCCATGCGGCCGATCCAGAACCGACCTTCCCTGCAACCCGAATGGTCCTGCGTGGACCGCGCAATCGATCCGCCCGAGCCGGAGATCGTCTATCCGGTGAAACCCGTTCGCCTAGCCGGCAAGGGCGAGGTGATGTTCGCAGGGACGCTGGTGATCGTGCTCACGGCGGACAGGCCGGTCCTCACGATCGGCTAGACGATGTAGCCCCCCTCGTTGAGCACAAAGGAAACTCCCATGCCTTCTTCCCCCTGGATCCCCGCCAGCGCAACCATCGCCGCCGTCTTTATCGCAGGTGTGCTCCAGTTCTTAGCCACCGCAGACTCTTTTCAACGGGAGGCGGATGAGGACCGGAGAATCGCTCAGGAAAAGCGGGTGTTGAATCTTGTCACTCTGTATCACAACGCCTTGGCCCACGGTGACAGTAAAAGACGAGCGGGGGTGCGACTCCATGCCTTGGCTATCGGCAGCCCAGCAATTGTGAACGCCTTTGCGAGGATAGAATGCTCTGAAAACATAAGGGAATTGCAGAAGGCTTTTCGGGATCTCGTCGGAGTGCTGCGCAATGAAATCCGGGAGCCGGAAAATCGAAAATGGACTGAGAAAGTTACCGCCCACCACATTGACATTCTCGTTCCACTCAAGATGAAGAAGTCGCGGCAAGCGCCTGAAGTGTGCCAGCGGTAGTGGATGACGCAATCCCGCCCGATATGGGCAGAATGAACGCGCGATCGCCCTCGGAAGACGCAGTTGGTTGTTCGCCGGTTCCGACCGCGGCGGCGTGCGCGCGGCGGCGATGTATACGCTCATCGGCACCGCCAAGCTCAACGACGTCGACCCGCAGGCCTGGCTCGCCGACGTGCTCCGCCGCATCGCCGGGACGCCGCAGAACCGGCTCGACGAACTCCTCCCCTGGAACTGGGTCCCCGAGCGGAAGCTCGATCACGCCGCATAGACCGGATCCATCGCCGGCATCGCCGCGCCGCCAATCTCAGCCCAAAATACCCTGCGGTCCTTGGCGGATGTCCCTTATATGCGTATGCCAAGGGACATTTTCAAGGGGTCAGCCTCCGGAATCTCCCTGATTTCTTTGGCTGTTGAGGCGCTTCAACAACTCGGCGAACTGATCTTGGGTAAGCTGTATCGCTTTCGGCGATGAGGCTGACTCGTCCTTCCTGTTGCGCTCTTGTTGCAAGAGCTGTTGAAGGAGCTGTCCATTCCTTTCTATGGCGTCTCGGTTGGACTGAATGGCGCTTCCGAAACGGAATTCCTTATCAAGGACATATTCCTGCGCTGCCGCAGTTAGAGTCACGATGCCGACGATAGCCAGCGTCACGCTGCCGACAGCAGCGATCATCGGGACGAAGTATTTCATGGCCCTACTCTGCGGCCCAGCGTGCCTGAGCGGCTACCTTGGCGGCCTGTGAGCGATCTTCCGGGGTCATGCGGGCGGCGCGGGCTGCCCCGCCGATCTTTCCGCCCTTGCGGCCTCGCGCCGCGAGCGAAGCGTCCTTTTCGCCGGTCGCCTTGTCCTCGACTTCGCCGGTGGCGATGTCGACGACCAGCTTCGCCAACTGATTAGAGTCCCTTGGCCTCCGCGCCCCATTCATCGGTAGTCTCCCAATACGTCCGCATCTCGCGCCTTCGTTGCCCATCCCGGGCGAGCCTGTGGATTAGTCCACCGGGCGACTGTCATCGTTAATTCCCCGGGCGTCAAGCGGAATCGGGCTGCAACGTCTCCGGATTCCTTGTCAAGCACTTGTTGACCGTGCGCCGGGCCGCCCATAGGCTGCCCCCCGATGCACTTCGAGCCGGACCTTGCCGGGTCCGGCCCGAAGCTCCCCACAAGGTTTGAGGCCGATGGGGAAGCGCGCTGTGGCCAAGCTAGATCGCCCCCGGCGCACCGTCAATCGGCCTCCGACGGAACGGAGGCTCCCCATGCTCCCCAAGCCGGCCATGAAGGCGATCTCAGGCGCGCTCGCTGTGTGCGGGCTGATGCTGGTATCGGGGTGCTATAGCAGCGCTTTGGATGCCGCCTCCCACATAGCGCTCGAAGCTGCCAACCGAGCACCCGGACAAGCTGGCAGACCTGCTGCCCATCAACAGTCGGCGATAGATGCCTATACGATAGAGCGATGCGTTCAGATGGTCAGCGCAAATCCGCCATACTTCCTCACTGGAAGTAATCTCCTTGAAGGAACACCTATTTTGCATAACCGCTGCCTCAATGTGGCATTTGTTTTGCACATTTGTTATGACGGGCTGAAGTTGCTGCTATTAGACGAGAAAACCCACGAGAGGGCATGGAATAAGAAGGGATTGCGATTGGCCTGCCATGATGGGAAGGTTAACATCGCTCCTGATTTTCGATCTCGCATTATTTACACTCAAGAGCAGCGCCAAAAGATACGGGATGATTGGAACCGCGCGTTTAAGAAGTGAACGAGGGGAGAGAGATGAGGAAGATCGTCGTAACCGCCTTAGCCCTCGGGCTGGTCGGATGCACCATTGAGGAACCGAGCCGGACGTTCCAGACGAGCACCATGCTCTGCACCGAAAGTGGCGCGACAGCCACGCTGGACGGCGAGCAACTGGCAGAGGTGATAGCCGAGGGCGGCAAGATAGTGCCCAAAATTCTGATGGATACACTCCCGCCGGAGTTTGCATCGAAAGGCCAAGCTCAGGAAAAGGGAAAGAGCCCCTCCACTGTCTTGAAGGACCTCCTCACGGCGTGCAAAGAGTTTCTCTCGGACAGTCCCCAGCCCGAATCCGGCCCATAAGTCAAACTAGCCCACTACCCAGCGTTGCGACTGCAATCGTTGTCTTGGGATAAAAGATAAGGAGTGGCAAAAACATCGGGCTCTCCTATTTCTGCGTGCCGCTCGGGAGCGACGATAGCGCAGCAAGCCGAAGGGAATCATACCCGAACATGAAACTTACGTAAGGCGAAATCCGGCACAATGCGCCATAATCTGAATGATGAGGATCCGGCACAAAGCCTTGCGGCGATTTCATCTGACGGGCGAGCGCAAAGGGCTGTCGGCCGTCATGCTCGCCCGCCTCGAGGAGCGGCTGTCCGTGCTGGCAGTAGCGGTCGAGCCGGGCGAGCTGAACCTGCCAGGTTATCGCCTGCACGCGCTCACGGGCCGCCGCGCCGGCTGGTGGAGCATCTGGGTGACCGCGAACTGGCGGCTGGTGTTCCGTTTCGTCGATGGCGAAGCCGTCGACGTGGACCTGGTGGACTATCACTGAGGAGGCGGCAAATGGCCTACCCGACGCATCCGGGCGAAACGATCAGGCACTGCCTGGCGGATTCCGCCATGACGGCAACCGAGCTGGCCGCCGGTCTCGCCATGAGCCGAAGCAGCCTGTATCGGCTGATCCGCGGCGAATTGCCCGTGACCGCCGCCGTGGCCCTGGCGCTGGAACGTCAGGGCTGGAGCAATGCGGAATTCTGGCTGCGCCTGCAAAATCAATTCGACCTGGCGCGGGAACGCCGACGCGAAACGGCCGCCTGAGCCTTTGGCGGCGGGTCGTCCCGATCCCTCTCCCGGCCTCGATAATCCGCAGTAGATCCAGTCGTTCGAAACCGGTGTAACGCAGTTTAACGTATTTCATGCTTTTTTTAGGGCAGAAGTCCGAAAGGGGAATTTTTCGGTGGAGGGACGACATTGGCGGGGCTCGGACACTGGAACACGAAAGTGTTGCACCGGTCCGTGGAACCGATTTTGCGACTTGCGAGGGGGGGTCGGGATTTCGAGGAAGGGAAGGGGTGGAAAATCTGCGCGCGAGGCGCGGGTCGGGACGTGCCGGGAGAAGCGACAAGGGAGAGAGATCGCGAGGGCGGTCGAGGGGCGACGCGACCGGGAGCGGGCCGGGAAGGGGGAGGACCGGGCGAACCGCCTTCCTGGCGGCCGATCTCGTCGAGCTCGTCGCCGGCGGCCGGCCTCGGGGACGGCGAGCGCCGCGAGAATCGCCCTGGGGAACCCGTTCAGGCCGGCACGTCGGTGAGCTGGAGGCGGCGCTCGATGCGCTCCAGGCGCTCGCCCACGTGATCGAGGCGTTGATGAACCAGGGCGACGTCGCCCTGTTGGTTCGCGCCCGACACGCGCGACGGGGATGCCGCAAGCCGTCGCCCGCAAGAGCACCGAATGGCGCGCCGCCGAGGTGTTGAGCCCGTATGGAACCAGCCCCTCGATCACGAAGCCCGCGAGGCGTCCGAGCGAGAGCTTGTGCTCGACCGACGCGGCGAGGTCCTGCTCCAGCGCCGGATCGTCGCCGATCTCGAGCCCGGCGTAGCAGCCGTTTTTCTCGATCGAGACCACCGGGATCGCATCGGCCAGAAGGTTGCCGTTCGCGTCCTTGACCGCGATGTCGAAGCGCTCGATCCCGCCGTCCGCCCCCGCCCGGACCGCGGTCGTCGCGGAGGGCAGGCGGCTCAAATTCACCTCCGAACCGGACGTATGCCGGTAGACCGGCAGGTAGGTGAGCATGAACCGGCCGGTATAGTGGACCTGACCGATGATCCCGCCATGCCCGCCGGTCGCAACGTAGCCGCCCGGCCGGGCGTCGACCTTGGCGACCTCGCGGGCGGCGAAAATCTGCTGTTCCTGGATGACGACGGCGCCGCAGCGGTCGCGCCCCTCGGCGTCGGCCCAGACGCCGGACGCGATATAGCGCACGCAATCGACGATGTTGGCCGGCCCGTCGTTGCTGATCTGGCCCTGCGGGCGCTGGGCGGCGACGCCGCAGATCGGCTTGTCGGTGTCGATCAGCAGGTTGAACCAGTAGGCGCTGTCCTCGACATCGGGGCTGCCCTGGGTCCAGATCACGCCGTCGTAGGCGTCGTCGGATACCAGCGTCTGCATGTCGTTGGTCGCCTTGGCGAGCGTCGGCCGTGGCGGCGGCGCTGTCAGGTGGTAGGGCTTGTACGGGAAGAAATCCTCGCCCCGACGCTCCGCCGGAATGTCGCCGTCTCCGACATCCGGCCTTTCCGTCTCCGCCAGACCGCTTCGATAGCCGCCGGGCGGGACGCCCCGGTAGAAATCGACGTCGGCGAGCGCCGAGATGGCGCTGGCGATGCCGTAATCGTCGACCATGAGCCGGTCGATCTCTTCGAAGCTGCGCGACCCGTCCGGGTAGAAGCCCTGGCGCGCCTCCTCGTCGGGCGCGCCGGGCGTCGCGCATTCCTCCTCCCAGGCCCGCCCGTCCGCCTGCCGCGCCATGTAGGGCAGGGGGTAGAGACCGTCCTCCGGCAGCATCTCGATCTCGTAGACCGGCTTGTCGTCGGGCGAGTCGCGCTCGGTCCTGAATGCGCCGTCGGCGCCGATATAGCCGTCGGGCGGCCCGTAGAGCCCCGCCGCGTCCGCTTCCAGCGGATGGGCCGAGAACTGCTCGACATAGACCTTCGCCGGGGCCGCGAGTCGCTGGCCGCGGAGCGCGTCGTAGGGCAGCGCGGTTCCGTCCGTCCCGGTGAGCAGCGGCAGCCCGTGTCTCCGTCTCGCCTTGTTCGAGGTCACCAGCGGCGGGGTGTTCTGGATCGTCGCCGTCGGCCCCGCCAGATGCGCGATGCGCGCTTTGCCGGCCATGGTCTCCCTCCCTCGCGTCTGTTTCGCGAAAGTCTATTGGCCGCCGGAGCGTCCGCGCAACCGCGTGCCCGGCAAAGTGTCGGTAACACGAGGTATGTCCGGTTGATGTACCAGATGATCTGTCCGGTCATAGAAGGCATTCAGGCCATGGAGGGTTTGGATGCGTGGGACGGAGCAGGCACAGGGGCTGAGACTGATGAAGTTCGAGGAGGTTTACG
>JAJDVM010000241.1 GCA_022826125.1 Defluviicoccus sp. | reverse complement strand
GCCGACCGCGAGGAGGAGATCGGCGGCATCGTCGACATCGCGATGCGCAGGATGACCAACCCGGCGGTGATGTTCGACGAGGTGCCGGGCTACCCGAAGGGCCACCGGGTGCTCGCCAACATCCTGACCTCGGTGCCGCGCATCAACCTCGCGCTCGGTCTCCCCATCGACACGCCGGAGGTCGACCTCGTCAACTACTGGCGCGACTACATGCGCGACCAGCCGGTCCACACTCCCGTCGAGGTCAACGGCGGCCCGCTCAACGAGAACGTGTTCGAGGGGGACGACATCGACATCACCACCATCCCGTCGCCCCGCTGGCACGAGCGCGACGGCGGCTACTACATCGGCACCGCCTGCATGGTGGTGATGAAGGACCCCGATTCGGGCTGGATCAACTACGGCGCATACCGGATCCAGGCCCATGACGCCAGGACCGCCTCGGTCATGGTGTCGAAGGGCAAGCACGGCAACATGATCATGAACAAGTATTTCGCTCGCGGCCAGCGCTGCCCGATCGCCGTGGTCGCCGGCATGCACCCGGCGCTGTTCATGGTCGCCGGGCTGGAGATGCCGCACGGCGCGAACGAGTACGACTGCGCCGGCGGGCTCCTGGGCGAGGGGGTGCAGATCATCAACATGCCGAGGACCGGGCTTCCCGTTCCCGCCAACGCCGAGATCGCCTTCGAGGGGTTCGTGAGCCAGGACGATCTGGTCGACGAGGGGCCGTTCGGCGAGTGGGCCGGCTATTACGCGGGCGACATGCACCCGGAGCCCGCCATCCGGGTCGAGACCTTCATGCACCGCGACGCCCCGATCCTGCTCGGCGCCATCCCCGGCGTGCCGCCCAACGACGACACGTTCTACCGCGGCACCTATCGCTGCGGCGCGGTGTGGAACCAGCTCGAGGCCGCCGGCGTGCCCGAGGTCAAGGGCGTTTGGGCGCACGAGGCGGGCGGCAGCCGGATGTGGCTCACCGTCTCCATCAAGCAGATGTACGGCGGCCATTCGAAGCAGGCCGGCATGATCGCCTCGCAGTGCCACGCCGGCGCCTATGCCAACCGCTGGGTGGTGGTGGTCGACGACGACATCGACCCGGCCAACATGAACGACGTGCTGTGGGCGATGTGCACCCGCTGCGACCCGCGCGAGGGGATCGAGACGATCCGGGGCGGCTGGAGCACCCATCTCGACCCGATGTGCTACAGCCACGACGACCGGCGCAACGCCCGCGTCGTGGTCGATGCCTGCAAGCCCTTTGCGCGCGGCGACGACTTCCCCGCCGTGGTCCGCAACAGCGCCGAGCTGGAGGCCCGGGTGAACGAAAAGTTCGGCGATCTGTTCGGAGGGTAGGGGGGCGTCTCAACCTCCGGGCCGGTAGCAGATCGCGTCGAGCTCCACCTTCATGCCGTCCAGGGCGAGTCGGTTGGCGCCGAACAGCGTGCTCGCCGGCCTGTGGGGCCCGAAATATTTCTCGCGCACCGCGTTCAGCTCCCGGCGTTCGTCGCAATCGTCGAGATACGCCGTGACCTTCGCGACGTCTTCGAAGCCGAAGCCGGCCTCCGCCATGATGCGTTGCAGGCTGTCGTGCATTTGCGTGGCTTGCGCCGTCATCGAATCGCCGGGCAGTCCGAAGTCGCCGTCGAACGGACCCTGGCCCGAAACGAATAGGAAATCGCCGGCCTGCACGGCATCGGTGTAGTGGCTGATGGGTTCGTGGATGCCCGGCGCGCGAATTTCCGTTCGCGGCGGGGCTCCGTCGCCCGGCCTGTACGCGATCGCCTCGATCTCGTGGTTCATCCCCGGGATTGCGAGGCGCCGGACCCCGAACAGGGTGCTGCAGGGCCGGCTGTCGCCGAAGAAGCGCTTGCGCGCGACGTTGATCTGCGGCCGGTCCCGCACGTTTTCCAGGTAACAGACGACCTTGCAGACGTCCTGGAAGCCCATGCCCGCGGCATCCAGCATGACCTCCATGTTCTCCATCGTCTTGAAGGCCTGTTTGCCGGGATCGCCGAAGAACACCGCGCTGCCGTCCGGGCCGACCGGCCCGGTTCCGGAAATGAACGCATAGTCGCCGCATTTCACGACGTCGATATAGTGGCTGGGCGGTTCGAAGAGGCCTTCGCACCGGATTTCCTCTTTCGGCGGCCCGCCGTTCGCCGGCTTGTAGGCGACGCACTCGATTTCCAGCAACATTCCGGGAAGCGCGAAGTGTCCCACCCCGACCCGGGTACTGCCGGGACGGGAGTCGCCGTGAAAGTCGGCCCGGACCGGATTGATTTTGGGGCCGTCATAGACCTCTTCCATCAGCACCTTGAAATAGACCACGTCCCTCGGCGACATGTTGGCCGCCGAGAGCACCCGGTCGATATTGGCGCAGGTCGCTTCGCACTGTTTGACCACGTCGCCTTCGCCGATCAGGGCTCCGTCCGCATCGAACGGTCCGGCCCCCGACAAGTAGAGGAAGTCGCCGCAGAGCACGGCGTCGGTGTAGTGGCTTATCGGTTCCATCATATCGTCGAGACAGATTTCCTTGCGCGGCGCCGCCATGGCTTCCTCCCGTTCGCGAAGTCCGGGCCGGGACCTTCCGGTCGGCCCCCGCCCCGCCGGATGAGCGTTACGGAAAATCCGGGAGCCCGCAAGCCGCGTGGCGAATTGCGGTGGGTCGGACGTTGCCGTGGGGGCGCCGACTTGCCCTCCGGCCGGTTCCGAGCCACGCTCGGCCTCGTTCCAGAGGGGATCCGAATGATCGTCGATGCGAACGGCATCCGCTTCAACTGCGAGATTGCCGGGCGGGAAGGGGCGCCTTGGCTCACTTTCAGTAACGCGCTCGCGACCGATCTGACGATGTGGGACGAACAGGCGCGCGCGTTCGCCGCCGATTATCGAATACTGAGATACGACACGCGCGGCCACGGCGGCAGCACCGCGACAAACGGTCCGTACAGCCTCGACATGCTCGTTGACGATGTTGTCGCGATCTGGGATGCGATCGGAATCGGTCGGAGTCACGTCGTTGGCCTTTCGATCGGCGCGATGACTGCCGTCGGTCTCGCGCTCCGGCACGCACAACGGCTCGATCGCGTCGTCGTCGCCAATGCCCGGCCGGACAATCCCCGCGATCTGCGCGACGCGCGCAAGCGGCGTATCGTCGCGACCCGGCGCGAGGGGATATCGGCTTTGGCGGAACCGACCGTCGAGCGGTGGTGCAGCGGCGCGTTCCTGGCGTCGGAACCGGACGCGGCGAAAGCGCTCGTGGCGATGGTCGCCGGGACCTCGGCAGAGGGATATGCGGGTTGCGTGCATGCCCTCCTCGGCCTTGACTATCGGGAGCGGCTCGGGGAGATCCGCGCTCCGACCCTGTTCGTCGCGGGCGGCGAGGACGCGGGAGTTCCCCCGGAGGCGATGCGCGAAATGCACTGGGCGGTGCGCGGCTCGCAATTCGTCGAACTCGCCCGCGCCGGGCATATTTCGAACATCGAGCGCCCGGTGGAATTCAACCGGGTTGTCGGGGAATTCCTTTCTGCGGGTTCGAGCTGATTTTCCGGCTACGGCTGCCCGGCGGCGGGCTCAGCCCAGCCGTCCTTCCTCGATTGCGTGGCAGGCTACGCTTGTACCGTCGACGCTCTTCAGTTCCGGTATCTCGCTCCGGCAGCGCGCGTCGGCGTGCGGGCAGCGGGGGTGGAAGGCGCAGCCGGGGGGCGGGTCGATCGGGCTGGGGACCTCCCCCGCCACCGGCTCCCTGTCGCGGCCGCCCATCTCCAGGTCGGGGATCGTGTCGAGTAGCATCCGCGTGTAGGGGTGGCGGGGGCGGCCGAACAGCGTCGCCGTCTCGGCCAGCTCGCAGATGCGCCCGAGATACATCACCGCGACCCGCGACGAGATGTAGTAGACCACCGCGAGGTCGTGCGAGATGAACAGGTAGGTCAGTCCGAGCGCGCGCTGAAGCTCCTTCATCAGGTTGAGGATCTGGGCCTGGACCGAGACGTCGAGCGCGGACGTCGGCTCGTCGCAGACGATGAACTCCGGCTCGCCGGCGAGCGCGCGCGCGATCGAAATGCGTTGACGCTGCCCGCCAGAGAACTCGTGCGGGTATTTCTCGCCGTCGACCGGGGACAGCCCGACGCGGACGAGCAGCCCCGCCACCCGCTCCGCGACCGCCGCGCGGTCGGCGTGCAGGCGGTTGTGGCGGATCGGCTCTCCCACGATGTCGCGCACCCGCCAGCGCGGGTTGAGAGAGGCGAAGGGGTCCTGGAAGATCATCTGCATGCGGCGGCGGAGCGCGGCGACTTCCGGGCCGGCGTCCCGCGCCGCGATCTCCGTGCCGTCGTAGCGGATGGCGCCGGCGGTCGGCGCGTGGAGCCCGACGATGGTCCGCGCCACCGTCGACTTGCCGCAGCCCGATTCGCCCACCAGGGCGAAGGTCTCGCCGCGCGCGATCGAGAAGCCGACGCCGTCGACCGCCCGGACGATCCGGCGCCCGGTGCCCTCGATCGTGCGGTTGAGGAATGGCGGCGAGACGTCGAAATAACGCTTGAGCCCCGCGACCTCGACCAGCGGCGCGTCAGCCATGCGCCGGCCCCCCGGGGTAGAGCCAGCAGGCGACCTCCGTGCCCGCGTTCGGGGCGAGCGAGGGGCGGTCGCGGCCGCAGCGCGCGACCGCGTCCGAGCAGCGCGGATGGAACGCGCAGCCGGCCGGAATCTCGTGCAGCCGGGGCATCGCCCCGTCGATCTGGGCGAGGCTGTCGACGTCGCGCCCGACCGCCGGGATCGCGTCCATCAGGCCCTTCGTGTATGGGTGGCGCGGGGATTTGAGCACCTCGCGCACCGGCCCGATCTCGGCGAGGCGGCCGGCATACATCACCGCGACGCGATCCGCGGTCTCGGCGATTACCCCCATGTCGTGGGTGATCAGCAGCACCGACGCGCCGTGCTCACTGGCGAGGCGCCTCAGCAGCCGGATGATCTGCGCCTGGATCGACACGTCGAGCGCGGTGGTCGGCTCGTCGGCGACGATCAGCTCCGGCTCGGCGCACAGCGCGAGCGCGATCACCACGCGCTGTCGCATGCCGCCGGAGAACTGGTGCGGGTAGTGGTCGATGCGTTCGCCCGCGGCCGGGATGCCGACCTCGCCCAGCAGCTCCAGCGCCCGCGCCCGCGCCACGCGGGCGCCGATGTCGAGATGGGTGAGGATGGTCTCGACGATCTGCTCGCCCACGGTGTAGAGCGGGTTGAGGCTGGTCAGCGGGTCCTGGAAGATCGCCCCGATGCGGCGCCCCCGGATGCGGCGGATCGCCTCGTGGGAAAGGCCGTCGATGCGCTCTCCGGCGAGGCGGACCGAGCCGGCGGCGATGCGCCCCGGCGGCTCCAGCAGGCCGATGATCGCGTTGCCGGTGAGCGACTTGCCGGCGCCCGATTCGCCTACCATGCCCAGCACCTCGCCGCGCGCGATGGCGAACGAGACGCCGTCGACCGCGACCAGCGTGCCCCGCCTCGTCGGGAACTCGACCCGCAGGTTCTCGACTTCGAGCAGCGGCGCGCTCACAGCGCGATCCCCTTGCGGAGTTTCGGGTTGAACGCGTCGCGCAGCCAGTCGCCGAGCAGGTTGACGGCGAGGATCAGCGCCGCCAGCAGCACGCCCGGGAAGACCACGATCCACCACTCGCCCGAGAACAGGAAATCCTGGCCGATGTCGATCAGCGTGCCGAGCGAGGGCCGGGTCGGCGGCACGCCGACGCCGAGGAAGGAGAGCGTCGCCTCGGTCAGGATCGCCACCGCGAGGCTGATGGTCGCGATCACCAGCACCGGGCCCATCGCATTGGGCAGCACGTGGCGCAGCACGATCGCGGCCGGGCGGACCCCGATCACCCGCGCCGCCTGGACGTATTCCTTGTTCTTCTCGACCAAAGTGGAGCCGCGAACGGTGCGCGCGAACTGGACCCAGCCCGACGCCCCGATGGCGAAGACGAGGACGTAGAGTGCGAGCTCGTCGTGGCGGTCGCGGGGCAGGATGCCGCGCAGCACGCCGTCGATCAGCAGCGCGACAAGGATTGCCGGGAAGCTGATCTGGATGTCGGCGATCCGCATGATCGTCGCGTCGACCGCGCCGCCCGCATAGCCCGCGACGAGGCCGAGAGTCACCCCGATGACAGCCGCCAGCAAAACCGAGGCGAAGCCCACCAGCAGCGAGATGCGTGCGCCGTAGAGCATCGCCGAGTAGAGGTCGCGCCCCTGGTCGTCGGTGCCGAGCACGAAGCGCCAGTCGCCGCCGTCCGCCCAGACCGGCGGGGTGAACGCATCCAGCAGGTCGAGCTCGGCCGGGTCGAACGGGTTCTGCGGTGTGATCCAGGGCGCGAACAGCGCGGCCAGCACGATCGCGAGCGTGACGGCTGCCGCCGCGACCGTGATCCGCGAGGCGGTGAAGTCGAGCCAGAGATCGTGATCGCGGATCCGCGCGACCGTCCGCCGGAATCGTGCGAGGGCGGTCATCGGCGCGATCCCGAGCGTCCCTCGATACGGCGCTTCGCGCCTACTCGGGATGAGGGTTTCCCGTTCGTTTCCCTCACCCTGAGTAGCGGCGAAGCCGCGTATCGAAGGGCGCGCACGGTCTACCCCGCCTCGGTGCCGCGGTCGATACGGAGCCTGGGGTCGACGACGTGGTAGAGAATGTCGACCGCGAGGTTGATCGCCACGAAGAAGAGCGCGATCAGCACCAGGTAGCTCGCCATGACCGGTATGTCGGCGAACTGGATCGCCTGGAGGAACAACAGCCCCATTCCGGGCCACTGGAACACCGTCTCGGTGATGATCGCGAACGCGATGATCGAGCCAAGCTGGAGCCCGGTGATGGTGATGACCGGGACCAGGGTGTTCTTGAGCGCGTGTCCGAAATTGACCGCCCGGTCGGTCAGCCCCCGCGCGCGGGCGAACTTGATGTAGTCGGTGCGCAGCACTTCGAGCATCTCCGAGCGCACCAGCCGCATGATCAGCGTGAGCTGGAACATGCCGAGCGTGAAGGCGGGCATCAGGATCGACTTCCAGCCGCTCGCCGTGAGAAGCCCGGTGGTCCACCAGCCGAGATCGACCACGGCGCCCCGGCCGAAGGTGGGGAGCAGGCCGAGCCAGACGCCGAAGACCAGAATGAGGAGAATGCCGATGAAGAAGGTGGGCAGCGATATGCCGATCAGCGAGATCGTGAGGAACGCCTTGCTCAGCAGTCGGGTCGGGTGGAGCGCGGTGTAAACGCCCATCGGGATGCCGGCCAGCAGCGCGAACAGCGCGGCGACGAAGCTCAGCTCCAGCGTCGCGGGCAGACGCTCCGCGATCAGGTCCGCCACCGGGCGGTCGATGGCGTAGGAGATTCCAAACCGGCCCCGGGCGATGTCGCCCACATAGCGGCCGAACTGGACGACCACTGGATCGTTGAGCCCGAGCTGCTCGCGGAGCTCGGCGCGCTCCTGCAGCGAGGTCTCCTGCCCGACCATCTGGGCCACCGGATCGCCGACATAGCGGAACAGCGTGAACCCGATCAACGCGACCGCCAGCATGACGACGATCGACTGCAATAGCCGGCGCAGGACGAGCGCGATCACGGGGCGGCGGCCCTCGATACTCCACTGGTGCGCCTGCTCGGGATGAGGGGGGTGGTTGTCCGCCTCATTCTGCTCTCACCCTGAGTAGCCGCGAAGCGTATCGAAGGGTGCGCCCCGGCGGAGTAGAATGCCCTACTTCATCCTCACATGCCGCCAGGCGAACTGGTTGTCGGGGCGCTGCGCCACGGTGACCTCGTCGCGCACGCCCCAGGCGAGCGCCTGCTGGTGCAGGGGCACGTGGGCGATGTCGGCGATGGTGATCGACCACGCCTCCTCGATTAGCGCCGCGCGCTTGCCCTTGTCGGTCTCGGACAGGATCCGCGCCGCCAGCACGTCGACCTTCGGATTGCAATAGCCGCCGAGGTTGACCTTGCCCTTGGAAATGTCGCTGCGCGCTCCCTTCGGCCAAATCGGACCCGAGGGGCCGATCCGCGGGCAGCCGTGAAGATTGTAGAGCGGGTTCCACGAATCGAAGCTCCCCGGCGTCCAGCCGATCAGGTAGAAGCTCGTGTCGAGCCGCGGCGCCAGCACCTTGGGGAAGAACTTGGCCTTGGGCTGGGCGTTGAGCTTCACCCGGATGCCGATCTTGGCGAGCATTGAGACGAGAGCCTGGCAGATCGCCTCGTCGTTGACGTAGCGGTCGTTGGGGCAATCCATGCCGACCTCGAACCCCTCGCCGTAACCGGCTTCGCCCAGCAGCTCCTTCGCCCGCTTGGGATTGTGGGCGAGGCGCTTGAAATCCGCGCTGAAGCCGTTGATGCCCGGACCCACCATCATCGCCGAGGGGTTGGACAGGTTGCGCATGACCTTGCGACGGATCGCCTCGATGTCGATCGCGCGGTAGACCGCCTCGCGCACGCGCCTGTCCTTGAAGGGGTTCCTGCCCTTGACGTCGGAATAGAGCAGCTCGTCGCGGAACTGGTCCATGCCGAGGAAGATGGTGCGGAGCTCGGGCCCCACCAGCATCCTGGTGCCCGGGCTCTTGTCGATCCGGCGGATGTCCTGGACCGGGATCGGGTAGGCCATGTCGACCTGTCCCGACAAGAGCGCCGCCACCCGGGTCGCGTCCGAGGCGATCGGGGTGAAGGTCACCTTGGTGAGGTTGTGTTCCTTGTCGGCGTTGTCCCACCAGTCCGGGTTGGGCACCGCCACCGCCTTGATCCCCGCTTCGCGGCTGACCAGGCGGAACGGCCCGGTGCCGTTGGCGTGGCGGGTGGTGTGCTCTGGGTAGATTGGATTGTGGGGTCGGGCTGCACTATGGTAGGGTCGTTCCTTCTCCGCGTTCTTGCGTTATATTAGAGCATGTTAGGGACTTTGGGAAGGGGTTGGTCGGTGCGTTTCTCGGGACACATTGTTTATTCTTGTGCTGTCTTTCCGTGGCATCAAGGGAACTGGCGGTTGCGTATGCCGTTGCTTAGAGGTTAGGCTGGCTGCGGATAGGTAATCGTCCGCGGGACGGCATAAGGGATCGGTGATGAACGGAATGCCGTGGGAGCAGGGGAGAGGCAGGCCGACTGCCTTGGTGGCTTGTTGTCCAAGCTGGACGGCCCGACGATGAGCGCGGGGGACGGGCGCCGGCAGCGCGCGCTGATGGCGACGGATGCGGAGTGGGAGCGCATCGGGGGGCTGGCGGCGGCGGCCGGGATGGACCGCTCGCGCTACCTGGTCCGCCGCGCGCTGGAGCCCGTGGGGATCCCCGACGCGGTGCTGCGCCGGGCGGTTCGGGAGACCCTGGTGCTGTCGCTGTTGGAGGAGCGGCGGCTCCGCCAGGCGGGGGCGGGTCCGGCCTGGGAAGACGCGTGCGACGCGGTGGACGCATGGATCGAGGCCGAGGGGGTCCTCGACCGGCTGACCGACCCGGGGGCGGCGAACCGCTGGAAGCGGGTGGGGGTTCCGGAGGCGGAGGACCCCGAGTGACGAAAGACTACCGCCGCCAGCGGAGCCTGCACTGCAAGCCGGGCGAGCAGGCTCTGCTGCGGGCGGCGGCGGACCGGGCGGACAAGACGGTGTCGCGATACGTGATCGACCTCGCGCTGGCCGACGATCCCGACCGCCACCCGGTGGCGCTGACGCCCGGGGAGCAGGCGGAGCTGCGCGAGCGGGTTGCGGAGGTCTGGGAGATCGCGCGGTCGGCGAAGGATACGGCGGACGAGGCCGGGATGAGCGTGGCCGATGCGATCCGGTCGCTTTCGGGTCGGGTTTCGTGAGACGTTCGCGGCGGCGTCGCGGCAAGCCGAACCGTCACGTGTCGCTGTCGGCGACGGACGCGGAGTGGGCGGCGGTGAGCGGCAACGCCGAGCGTCGCGGCCTGTCGAAGGCGCGCTACCTGATGGGGCTGGTGGAACACGACATCTCCGGAGAGGACCCGGCACCCCCGATGGTTCTGGCTCCCGACGATCAGCGCGCGCTGCTCGCGTCGGTGCGCGCGATCCACGCGCTGCTGACGGAGGGCCCCGCGCGAGAGGAAAGCCCGCCCGCCGAAGAGACCGCCCCTCCCCCTCCGGAAGGTGCCCCTCCCCCGCCGGAGACCGCGCCCGCTCCGGACCCCGCCGAGCCTTCCGGCCCGCCGCCGCGCCAGGGACGGCTGCTCTGAGATGGTGGCGACGGTCACCCCGCTGCGCTCCTCGGCCAACGCGGTGTCGTATTTCGAGAAGGATTCGTACTACGCGAAGGACGATCCCGAGCACCGCGAGGCAAGCTTCTGGCAGGGCGAGGCGGCCAGGGACGCCGGGCTGCGGGGGCACGTTCTGCCCTACGAGTTCGAGGACGTGCTCGACGGCTGGGTTCCGGGGACGGAGATCCGCCTCGGCCGGCTGCGCGAGGGCGAGCACGATCACCGCCCGGGCTGGGACATCACGTTCAGCGCGCCCAAGTCGGTCTCGCTCGAGGGGCTGGCGATCGGCGACCGCCGGGTGATCCGCGCGCACGACGACGCGGTTCGGGAGACGCTGGAGTGGGTGGAGACGGACCTGCTCCAGACCCGGGGCTGGGACCCGGCGACGCGCCAGCGGCCCCGGGTGGCGGCAAACGGGATGATCGTCGCCGGGTTCCGGCATCTCGCCAGCCGGGGCGGCGATCCGCAGCTTCATACCCACTGCGTGCTGGCCAACATGACGCGGAACGCGGCGGGGGAGTGGCGGAGCGTGGAGCCGACCGCGATCCGCCGGTCGGAGAAGCTGATCGGGGCGTTCTACCGCAACGAGCTTGCGATGCGTCTCCAGTCCCTCGGCATGGCGGTGACGCCGACCTTGATCGGCAACGTTCCGGGCTTCGAGCTGGCGGGCTACGAGAAGTCGTTCCTCGACGCGTTCTCGGGCAGGCGGCGGGACATCCTTGCGTATCTGGAGAAGCACGACCTGCCCTACAACGCGAAGAATGCCGAGACGGCGGCGCTGCGGACGCGGGCGGCCAAGCGGGACGTGGGGCTCACCGAGCTGGTCGCGGAATGGCGCGAGCGGGTAAACGAGCTCGGTCTCTCGCGCGACCGGGGCGCGCTGATGCCGGATCGGCCGGTCGACCCGGCGACGGGGGAGCGGGTTCCTGCCGTGCAGGTTCCCCCGCCCGACCTGCCGGCGAACGAACTCCGCAATCTCAGGCGCGCGCCGAAGCTGCCCAGGCTGCCCAGCTTGCCGCGCGAGGCCCGTACCCCCTCGCGCGGGCCGGCCGAGCTGTCGCC
>JAJDVM010000036.1 GCA_022826125.1 Defluviicoccus sp. | reverse complement strand
CCCGGATGAGCCGCGCCGACTTCCGACCCTTCGTCCCCTCGGCCGCGCAGTCGCGGATTGCCGGCGCCACGCCGGCCGAGCACACCGCCGCCAGAACGCAATCCGGACGCGCGCGGGAACTCCTGAATGGCTGGTCGGAGTTGAGCGAACGGCCGTTTACCGGGATCACCGCGGACGGCGCGGTCCGGGCCGGCCTGTTCTCCCTGGAGCGGCACGGGGCGCCGGCGGACGCGATGGTGGCGGCGGCCCGCGCCCTGCTCGACCGGATGTCGTCCGAGCAGCGCGCGCGGGCGCATTTCCCGGTGGGGTCGGAGATGTGGCGGCGCTGGCAGAACACCGAGCTCTACCTGGAGAACCACGGCCTCCGTCTCGACGAAGTCGGGTCCGGTCTGCGCGAGGCCGTGCTCGACGTGCTGCGGGCCGGGCTCAGCCCGCGCGGTTTCGAAAAGACCCGCTCGGTCATGCGCCTCAACGGGTTTCTCGGCGAGTTGGTCGGGGGCGAAGCCGTCCTCGGCGAATGGAGCTTCACGTTCTGCCTGTTCGGCAGCCCCTCGCCCGCCGAGCCTTGGGGCTGGCAGCTGTTCGGCCACCATCTGAGCCTCAACTGCTTCGTTCTCGGGGAGCAGATGGTGCTCACCCCATGCTTCATGGGAGCCGAGCCGGCCCATGCCGATGTCGGGCCGCACGCCGGCCTCGGCCTGTTCGAGGACGAGGAGCTCAAGGGGCTCGCGCTGATGCGCTCGCTTTCGCCGGAGATGCGCGGCCGCGCCCTCGTCTCGCATTCGATGAAGGGCGAGGACCACCCTCCGGGCCGATGGCACTTCGCCGACCATTTTCATCTGGGCGGCGCGCATCAGGACAACCGGATCGTGCCTTACGAGGGCCTGACATGCGACCAGCTCCCGGCCCGTCAGAAACGCGACCTGCTCGATCTCGTCGAGCGTTATGTCGAGCCGCTTCCGCCGGGCCCCCTAAGGGCGAGGATCGACGAGGTCGAACGGCATCTCGACGATACGCATTTCTGCTGGATCGGCGGCACGGAGGAGTTGTCCACCTTCTACTACCGGGTCCAGAGCCCGGTCGTCTTCATCGAGTTCGACCACCACTCGGGCGTCTTCCTGACCAACCCGGACCCCGCGCGGTTCCACATCCACACCATCGTCCGCACGCCCAACGGCAACGACTACGGCATCGACCTTCTGCGCCAGCATTACGCACGGTCCGGCCATCACAACGGGATCCGAGCAAGCGGGAGGGGGGAAGGCTAGGCGCGGCCGGCGGGCGGGTCTCCCTCTCCCCGACGGAGAGAGGGCTAGGGTGAGGGGAGAATCTCCCGGACGACAGCCGGCCGCGATCATTCCCGGTCGAACGACGCTCTACACCGTCCGGTGGCGGCGGACGGCGAACGCGTAGAACGTCAGCGCGAACAGGGACGAGACCAGCACCCCGTGCGCGAGCGCCATCTGGGTTCCGTCGGTGGTCAGCGCGGCGACGATCACCCCCGCCGCGGCGCCCACGATCTGCTGCGTGAAGCCGACCAGCGACGACGCCGCGCCCGCCACGTGCGGAAACGGCTGCAGCGCGCCGGCGACCGATTGCGGGTAGATGAAAGAGAAGGCGAACATGGAAAAGAACATCGGGCCGATCACCGCCAGCCAGTGGTGAATTCCGGCCCAGCCCAGCCCGGCCAGCACCAGGCCGAACAGCGACGCCCCCCACACCCCCCATCTCAACATGCGGTCCACGCCGACGCGTCCGACCAGGCGGGCGCTCGCCAGCATGCCGAGCATGGAACCGATCATGCAGCCGGCGAACATGTAGGCGTAGGCCGTCTCGGTCTCGCCGAAGAAGGTGATGATCACGTGCGGCGATGCCGACAGGAAGGAGAACAGGATGCCATAGGACGCCGCGGCGCAGCCGGTATAGGCCCAGAACGGCACGCTGCGGGAGATTTCCGCGAAATTCCTCAGCATGGGCGCGAGCCGCAACGCGCCGGGGTCCGGTCGTTCCAGGGTCTCCCGGAACACGAGCCAGAACAGCAGCGCCACGCCGGCGCTGTAGGCGGCGATGAAGCCGAACATGGCGTTCCAGCCGAACGACACCGTCAGGTGGGCGCAGACGATGGGCGCGATCAGCGGGCCGAAGCAGAAGAAGAACAGCACCAGCGAAAGCACGCGCGCGGCGGCGGCGCGCTCATAGCGGTCCCGCACCACGGCGCGCGCGACGATGAACCCCGACGCGGCCGCGATGCCGTGCAGGAACCGGAACCCCATCAGCACCTCGACCGACTCGGCAAGGGCGCAACCGAGCGCGGCGACGGCGGTGAGCAGCAGGCCGCCGATGATGACGGGTTTTCTGCCGAACCGGTCCGACAGGGGGCCGGGGAAGGGCTGACCCACGGCGACGCCCACCATGAACAGGCTGAGGCTGAGCTGCACCAGCGTTCGGGTTGAGTCCAGCGCGTCCACCATCGCCGGCATCGCGGGGAGCGTGCCGTCGATCCCGATCGCGGTGGCCATCGAGGTCAGCGCGAGAAGGAAGGCGAGTCCGAGGTTGCCGGACGACTTCAACTATCGGTGCTCCAGACGGGAACGCGTTGGGCTGGCGATGCGGAAACCGGAATATACGCCGACCTTACCGGTTCACGACGACCCGACCCACCCTCCCCCCGCCCCTCCCGCGAGCGGGAGCGGGGAGGACAGGGAGCGGTTGCCGCGGAGGGAACCTCCCGGGCGACAGCCGGCCCTGATCGTGCCCGGTCGAAAAATGCTTTAACCTCCCGCATGGACCGGTCGCCGGGGGCGGGTCAAGGAGACATCCCATGCCGGCCATTCGCAGCCTCGCCGTCGCGTTCGGCATCTTCCTGTTGCTGGCGGCGACCGCCGCCCACCTCCGGGCGGAGACAACCGACCGCGCCGTCACCCGGGCGTTCCTCACCCTGCTCGTGGGGGAGGAGGGCGACAAGGCGCGCGCCTGGGAGCTGATCGAGGCGCAATGGGAGCCGTCGTTCCTGCCGATGGCTCTCGAGACGATCCGCCTGACCCGCAGCCTCGAGGTCTCCGACGTCCTGGTGGGCATCATGGAACGCAAGGCCGGCGCCGGGCTCGGCCACGACGTCCAGGCCTGGCAACGCAGGATGTGGAACGCGCCCGAGGCGCGGCACCCGCGCTACGCCGCCTTCAAGAGCGCGCTCTACAGCCTCATCGACCCGCGCTTCTCGGCCTATTTCGACACCGCCGGCAAACCGCTCATCCGGCTCGACGAGATCGTCTGGGGCGGCGTGCGGCAGGACGGCATCCCGCCGCTTCGCAACCCGGCGATGCTGGCCGCGGAGGACGCCGACTATCTGGAGGACGACCACGTGGTGTTCGGCATCTCCGTCAACGGCGACGCCCGCGCCTATCCGAAGCGCATCCTCGCCTGGCACGAGATGTTCGTCGACACCGTCGGCGGCGTGCCGGTCGCCGGGGTGTACTGCACCCTGTGCGGTACCGTGATCCTCTATCGCACCGAGCACGACGGCGTGCTTCACGAGCTCGGCACGAGCGGCTTCCTCTACCGTTCGAACAAGCTGATGTACGACCGGGCCACCCAGTCGCTGTGGAGCACGATGCTGGGCGCGCCGGTCGTCGGGCCGCTCGCCGGGAAGGGCGTCGTGCTGGAGAGCGGGCCGGTGGTGACCACGACCTGGGGCGAGTGGCGGCGGCGCCACCCCGGAACCCGAGTGCTCTCGCTCGATACCGGCCACCGGCGCGACTACGCCGAAGGAGCCGCCTACCGCGACTATTTCGTGACCGACGAGCCGATGTTCACGGTCCCGGTCCTCGACACAAGGCTGAAGAACAAGGACGAGGTGTTCACGGTGCGGCTCGCCCGTCACCCTGACGCGCCGCTTGCCATATCGGCCGCGTTCCTCGCGGCGAATCCCGTCCATCGCGATGCGATCGAAGGCACGGCGCTGGTGGTGCTCACCGATCCGTCCGGCGCCAACCGCGCCTATGCGAGCGAGGACGTGACGTTCGCCCGCTACGACGGCGACCGGAGCGTCGAGGACGCATCCGGCACGATCTGGACGATGGACGAGCACGCCCTGACCGCCGAAGACGGGCGTGCGCTCCGCCGTGTCCCGGCGCAGCGGGCGTTCTGGTTCGGCTGGCACGCCGCGTTCCCGAACACCCGGCTGGTGCGGTAGCGGGTCGGGCCGCTAACTTGGGGGCGCGGCGGAGGGAGAACGAAATGGACTATCGCTATCTCGGCAAGAGCGGCCTCAGGGTCTCCGCGATCTGTCTCGGCGCGATGAATTTCGGCGCGACGACGAACGAGGAGGAGGCGCGGCGCATCGTCGACATGGCGCGCGAGAGCGGCGTCAACTTCATCGACACCGCGGACGCCTATAACGGCGGCAAGTCGGAAGAGATGGTGGGCGCCCTGCTCGCCGACGACCGAGACGACTGGATTCTCGCGAGCAAGGTCGGCCAGCAGGACGGCCCGCCGAAGCGCAAGCGCGGCCTGTCGAGGAAGTGGATGCTGGAGGCGATCGACCGCTCGCTCGATCGGCTCCGCACCGACCATGTCGACATCTACTACATGCACCATGTCGACTGGGACACGCCGCTGGAGGAAAGCGTCGGGGCGATGGGCGACATCGTCGCCAGCGGCAAGGCGCTCTACTGGGGATTCTCCAACCACCGCGCCTGGCAGGTGGGCGAGATCGTCCGGCTGTGCGACGCGCTGGGCGCCCCGCGCCCGGTGGTGGCGCAGCCGCTCTACAATCTGGTCAACCGCCAGCCCGAGTCCGACCTGCTGCCGGCCTGCGAGTATTACGACATCGGGGTCGCCCCCTACTCGCCGCTGGCGCGCGGGGTGCTGACCGGCAAGTACCGCCCGGACACGGCGCCGCCCGACGACAGCCGCGCGGGGCGGGGCGATGCCAGCATCCTCAACCGGGACATGCAGAAGGAGGCGTTCCGGGTGGTGTCCAGGATCGAGCGGCGCATCTTCCTGGACGACAGGAGCGTCGCCGATTTCGCGATCCGGTGGCTGCTCAACAACCGGCTGGTCTCCAGCGTCATCGCCGGCCCGCGCACGGCGGAACAGTGGCAGGCCTATCTCGGGGCGCTCGACTCCGAGTTCACCGCGCGCGACGAGGCCTTTTGCGACAAGCTGGTGGCGCCGGGGCATCCCGCGACGCCTGGCTACACCTGGCCGCGCTATCCGGTGCAGGGACGCAGGCCGATCGTCGGGTAGGGAAAGGATATGAGCGACGCCCCCTCCTTCGACTATGTCGTCATCGGCGCCGGCTCGGCCGGCGCGGTGATCGCCAACCGGCTGACCGAGGACCCGTCCGTCTCGGTCTGCCTGCTGGAAGCCGGGCCGCCCGACCGCAGCCCGTTCATCCACGTCCCGGCGGGCATCATGCGGCTCCCCAACCACCGCAAGGTCAACTGGCGGTTCTTCTCCGAGCCGCAGGAGAAGATGGACGGCCGGCCGATCTTCGTCCCCCGGGGCAGGACGCTGGGCGGGACGAGCTCGATCAACGGCATGGTCTATATCCGCGGCAACCCGCTCGACTACGACGAATGGGCGGCGCTGGGAAACCCGGGCTGGTCGTGGTCCGACGTGAAGCCCTATTTCCTGAAATCGGAGCACAACGAGCAGTTCGGCGGCGGCGAGCATCACGGCACCGGCGGGCCGCTCAACGTCACCTTCTCCAACACCGTGAGCCCGCTGGAGAAGGACTATGTCGCGGCCTGCGAATCGCTCCAGCACCGCCACAACCCGGACTTCAACGGCGACACCCAGGACGGCGTCGGCCTGCACCAGGTGACCCAGAAGAACGGCCGCCGCTGGTCGACCGCGATGGGCTATATCCGCCCGGCGAGCGGGCGCCCCAACTTCACCGTCATGACGAACGCCCCGGCGCGGCGCGTGCGGCTGGAGAACGGGCGCGCGACCGGCGTGGAGCTGCCGGAGGGGCGCTTCGTCGGCGCCCGGCGCGAGGTCGTCGTCTCGGCGGGCGCGATCTCGTCGCCCAAGATCCTCATGCTGTCCGGGATCGGCGACCGGAAAGAGATCGAAAAGGTCGGGATCGAGCCGATCCATCACCTGCCCGGCGTCGGCAGGAACCTGCAAGACCACGTCGCGATCATGACCATGATGCGCACCGAATCGCGCATCCCGTGGGGCTGGTCCTGGCCCAAGGTCCCCGCGCTCGCGTTCGACGCCCTCAGATACGCGTTCGCCAGGCGCGGCGTCTTCTCCTCCAATCTGATCGAATCGGGCGGGTTCATGCGCACCGAGCCGGGTCTCGACCGGCCCGACATCCAGCTCGTCTTCGTGCCGGGCCACCGCGGCCCGCCGCCGAAGATGATCGAGTACGGCCACGGCTATTCGGGCCACGCGGTGCTGCTCAGGCCGAAGAGCCGGGGCACCGTGACGCTCGCCTCGTCCGATCCCGACGCGCCGCCGGCGATCGATCCCCGCTTCTTCTCGGAGGAGGAGGACCTCCGGGTTCTGCTGAAGGGGCTGAAGGAGGCAAGGCGGATCAACCACGCCGACGCGTTCGACAAGTACCGGCCCTGGGAGGTCGAGCCCGGCGAGGAGGTGCAGACCGACGAGGAGCTCGCGGTCTATATCCGGCGCTTCGGGGCGACGATCTTCCACCCGGTCGGCACCTGCAAGATGGGCGACGACGATCTCGCGGTGGTCGACGCGGAACTCCGCGTGAAGGGCGTGGACGGTCTCCGCGTCGCCGACTGCTCGATCATGCCGAGGATCGTCGGCGGCAACACCAACGCGCCCGCGATCATGATCGGCGAGAAAGCCGCCGACCTGATCAAGGCGCACGCGGCGTAGGATCTCCATCTGCAAGCGATATGTCGGAGAAAAACAACCTGTAGTATAGTACCGACATGGCGGAAGCGGCGTCGATGGAAGCGGTTCACGAGCTCACCGGCCGGGTCCGGGCATTGGAAGTCCGCATGGACTGTCTCGCCACCAAGGAAGACATCGGCGAGGTCAAGACGCGGATCGCCGACCTCGAGACGAGGATGCTCCACTGGCTGGTGGGCACGCTGGGCGTGGCCGCGGTCGGCATGACGGCAAGCGTGATCGCCGCCATCCTGCGCACGCTGGCTCAGGGCCTGTCCGTTTCAGGTAGCACCGCCCCCCACCGTCATGGTCAGCCGACGCCGACCATGACGGAAGAGAACGGATGAAGCGATTCCATCTAAAACGAACCCGCTCTAAGGGGTGAGTCGAACCCGGGGCGCGTTTCCAACCGTTCGCCAGACGGAGTCGTTCAGGCGGCGCCCAACCGGTTGTCGAGCACTCTGCTCTTGATAGCCCCGAAGAGCTCGGGCGACGCAACGCCGTAGAACATGATCGTGCCGCAAAACATCATGTATTTGGGTATGGTCTGCATGTACCCGTAGTTGGCGACGCCGTCCAACGTAACCGAGGCACCGCTCATCAGCATGCCCGTCACGACGATTCCGGTGGGGATCGCGGTCAGGTACATGGTGCGCCGCTTGATCGACCCATACAGGCCCACGCTATCCGCGACGATCACTCTGACGAAAAATGACAGAATGGGGCAAACGAACGTCAGCGCGATGTACCAAAAGGAATTCGGCTCCATAGGGTTATTCGCGCGAGTCCTTGAAGTTCACGTAATTCGTTGCGTTCTTGCCGAAATAGGACCACCCGACTTCCTTTTGTGACTTACCGTTGACCAGGAGCACCCACGTCTGGGTCGAAAACAAATGTGGAAAGACCTTGGCGTCCTTGATTCGATAGGTGCCGTTCGCGACAAGCGCCCCGATCCGCTTTCCGGGAAGAGCGAGATATCCGGCGGGAGGGGCTTCACGAACGGGTGCGCCTAGCTTTGCCACCACTGTCTTGCCCAAGAGATCGGACACGTCCGGCGGTCCGGCGGCGGCAAAGCCGTCGAGGCAGAGGAACGCGACGAGTGCAAGCGCGATGAGACGTGCGCGTTTCATGGACCCGTTTCCTTGTCCGGGCAACGCGAATTTTTCAATCTCTTCACGCTATGGTTGTGGCGCTTTCCACTGTCGATGTCAAGGCCCCGCAGCCGGGTGCGCACCGCCCTCCTACCACGGGTGCTCGCGCCCGTCCCAGTTCCAGAACCGGCCGTGTCGCGACTCGTCGAGCCCGGCCATGACGTCCTGGATTCCGCGCGCGCTCTCCGCCACCGAGATCGCGGCGTTGCGGCCGCCCATGTCGGTGCGGACCCAGCCCGGATGGATGACCACCGCGAGGCAGCCGCGCCGGCGCCAGTCGTCGGCGCGCGCGCGGAACCGGTCGTTGAGCGCCGCCTTGGAGTCGCCGTACTTGCCGAGACCGCGGCGCGATCCGCGGCGCGCGCCCATCGTTCTGGTGATCAGCGCGATCTTGCGTTGCGCGCTGCGGGCCACCGCGTCCATCAGCAGTTCGGCCGTCTCGATCGGCGCCTCGGCGTTGACGCGGTTGACCTCGGCGGCGGTCATCCCGTCGCCGTAGACGCCCGCGTTGTGGATCAGCACGTCGATCGCCTCGCCGCCCAGCGCGTCCCGGAATGCCTCCCGCTGCGCGCGGTCGGTGACCTCCAACCCGTGAATCCGCACCTCGCCCGCCACCTCGCCGAGCCGGCCCGGGTCGCGCGGCATGCGCGTGGTCGCGTGCACCCGCCAGCCCTCGTCCGCGTAACGCTCGACCAGCCCGAGACCGATGCCCCGGCTCGCCCCGATAACCGCTACCGTCGGCATCGCCTTCCCCCGGCAACCGCGTTTTCGATGAAGATCGCGCGCGATCTCCTCCATCACCATAATCGGTTACCCCGCACCGTCCATCGGCCGGGCGCGCAGATTCATCTATCCGAAGCGGGCATATTCCGGTTAGGCTGCGCTGATGAACGCCGAAATCGAGAACTTGGTACTGGAGCAGCTGCGCGGGATCCGAAGCGAGATGGCGGACATGCGGCGCGAATCCCGGACCGAGCTGAGCGACATCCGACAACGCGTTTCTTCGATCGAGCGCAACATGGCTAACCAGCAAGGTCAGTTCGCCAACCTGCAAGGCGACCTCGCGCTCGTTCATCAGCGGCTCGATCGCATGGGCGAACGGCTCGAGCGCATCGAGCACCGCCTGGAGTTGACCGACGCTCCGGCATGAACGACCCTCGGCCGGGAGCAGTTTGCCGCGGTCCCGAGAGGAGGCGAAGCCCATGTCGATCCCGGTCATCGATGTCGGCCCCCATCTGCACGGCGGGAACGAGGACAGGCGCAAGGTCGCGGACGAAATCGCCGCGGCCTGCGAGGAGTCGGGGTTCTTCTGCATCGTCGGCCACGGGGTGCCCGCCGACCTGATCGCCCGCACCCGCCAGGCGGCCGCCGATTTCTTCGCGCAGCCGGAGGCGGTGAAGCGCGCGATCCTGCGCCCGGAGAGCCGGGTCGGGCGCGGCTACTACCCGTTCGCCGACCGCTCGCTCGCCTACACGCTCGGGGTCAAGACGCCGCCCGACCTGCAGGAAGCCTACGCGATGGGGCAGCCGGACGTGCCGGACGATCCCTATTACAAGGGTGAGACGGCGGCCTATTTCTTCGGCGAAAACCGCTACCCCGCGAGGCCGGAGAATTTCCGCGAGACGGTGGACGAGTATTTCCGCACCCTGCTCGGGCTGGGAGGCCGGCTGATGGGGGCGATGGCGCTCGCGCTCGGCGTCGACGAGGACTTCTTCGCCGACAAGATCGACCGCCCGGCCTGCGTGATGCGGCTGATCCGCTACCCGGCGCAGACCGACGCCCCGGCGGAGAGCCAGTTGCGCGCCGGCGCCCATACCGACTACGGCACGCTGACGATCCTTCGCGGCGACGACGTGCCGGGGACGCTCCAGGTCAAGATGCCGCGCGAGGGCTGGACCGACGTGAGCCCGCCGCCGGACGGCTTCGTCTGCAACCTGGGCGACGCGATGGCGCGCTGGACCGGCGGGCGCTGGGCGTCGACCCTGCACCGGGTGGCGAACCCGCCCGAAGGCGCGGCGCAGCGCGACCGGATATCGCTGGTGTTCTTCCACCAGCCCAATCACGACGCGATGCTGAACGGGATCTTCGACGATACCGGCGACGCGGTGACCCTCGGCGAGCACTATATCGAGAAGATCCACCGGGCCGCTGGCGCCGGCGTCTCCCCGCGCCCCGAGGCGGCGGAGTAGCGGCGCGGGATCGCCGTCGAAATACGCCCCCGTTTGACCGCCGGGTCCGGTTCGCGATACCACGGCCGCGGGGAGGCAGGCTATGACGGAGCCCGCCAGCATCGGCAGCTTCGACTACGCGATCGTCGGCGCGGGGTCGGCCGGGTGCGTGCTGGCCAACCGGCTTTCGGAGGACCCGCGCAACCGGGTGCTGCTGCTGGAAGCCGGCGGCAGGGACGATTATTTCTGGATCCGCATCCCGGTCGGCTACCTCTACACCCAGAACAACCCGCGCACCGACTGGTGCTTCCGGACCGAGCCCGAGGAAGGGCTGAACGGGCGGGCGCTCAACTACGCGCGCGGCAAGGTGCTGGGCGGCTGCTCTTCGATCAACGGCATGATCTACATGCGCGGCCAGGCGCGCGACTATGACGGCTGGGCGCAGATGGGGAACCGCGGCTGGGGCTGGGACGACGTGCTGCCGTGGTTCCGCAAGTCCGAGCACCATTTCGGCCCGGCCGACGCGTTCCACGGCACCGGCGGCGAGTGGCGGGTCGAGCGCCAGCGGCTCGGCTGGGAGATCCTCGATGCCTTCGAGCGCGCCTGCAACGACATCGGCATCGCGCCGACGCCCGACTTCAACGACGGCGACAACGAGGGGACCGGCAAGTTCGTCGTCAACCAGCGCCGGGGCGCCCGCTGGAGCACGGTCCAGGCGTTCCTGAAGCCGGCGCGGGGACGGTCCAACCTCACCGTGCTCACCCACGCCCAGGCGAAGCGCATCCGGTTCGACGGAAAGCGGGCGACAGGGCTCGAGTTCCGGCTGAAGGGCGCGGAGACCCGGGTCGACGTGGCGGGCGGTCTGATCCTGGCGGCGGGGTCGATCGGCTCGCCGCACCTCCTCCAGGTCTCGGGCGTCGGGCCGGGCGAGCTGCTGCGCGGGAAGGGCGTCGAGTTGCTTCACGACCTCCCCGGCGTCGGCGGCAACCTGCAGGACCATCTGCAGCTTCGCCTGATCTACCGCGTCTCCAACGTCGTCACGCTCAACCAGCGCGCCAACAGCCTGTGGGGCAAGGCGGCGATGGGGCTCGAATACGCGCTGTTCCGGCGCGGGCCGCTCTCGATGGCGCCGAGCCAGCTCGGCGTGTTCACGAAGTCCGATCCGTCGCGCGAGACCGCCAACCTGCAATATCACGTGCAGCCGCTGTCGCTCGACCGGTTCGGCGAGCCGCTGCACCGCTTCCCGGCCTTCACCGCCTCGGTCTGCAACCTCAGGCCCGAGAGCCGGGGGACGGTGACGCTCAAATCCCCCGACCCGGAGGAGCCGCCGGCGATCGCGCCCAACTACCTGTCGACCCCGGGCGACCGGCAAACGGCGGTCGACGCGATCCGCCTGACCCGCCGCATCGCCGCCGCGCCCCCGCTCGCGCCCTACGCGCCGGAGGAGGTGCTGCCGGGAGACGAGCGCCAGTCCGACGAGGAGTTGTCCGCGGCCGCCGGCGACATCGGAACCACCATCTTCCACCCGGTCGGCACCTGCCGGATGGGCGACGACCCGCAGGCCGTGGTGGACGACCGGCTGAAGGTCCACGGCGTCGACAATCTGCGCGTGATCGACGCCTCCGTCATGCCGGCGATCACGTCCGGCAACACCAACAGCCCAACCATCATGATCGCCGAGAAGGGCGCGGCGATGATGCTGGAGGACGCGCGGGGGTGATAGGGGGCGGCCGACGACCGGGCCCGCTTCAAGACGGCAATTGTCGATCGGCGGCAGGAGGAACGGATGCTCGAGCTTTACCATTCCGGTTTGTCGACCTGCTCGAAGCAGGTCCGCCTCGCGCTGGTCGAGAAGGGGTTGCCCTATGTCAGCCGCTATATCGAACTCCAGCACCATGCACATCTGAGCACCGCCTATCTGAAGCTCAATCCCTGGGGAGTGGTGCCGACGCTGATCCACGACGGGCGCACGATCGTCAACTCGGCGGCGATCAACGAATACCTGGAAGATGTGTTTCCCGATCCACCGCTACGCCCGTCCGATTCCAAGGCGCGGAGCCGCATGAGGCTCTGGACCTGGGCCGCCGACATGATCCATCCAGCGTTGCAGAACGCGACCTACGATCAGGTGCTGAAGCGGAAGATGACAGACCTCGAGCCCGACGACATCGAACGCCTGCTCCACCGCATGCCCGCACCCGAGAGGCGGGAACGCATGCGTCGGATCGCCGGCGGTGGATTCGACCGGAGCGAGATAGAGCATGCTTTCGAGCGCCTCGGTTTCGTCATCGAACGCGCCGAGGCCGATCTCGCCGACGGGCCGTGGCTCGCGGGAGAAACCTATTCGCTTGCGGACATCAGCATGCTCGCCATCGTCCACCGCTTGATCGAGCTGCGTCCCGGAATGCTCGACCGCGACCGGTTCTCCCGTATCGACCACTGGTGCGACCGAATGATGGCCCGTCCCGCCGTTCGGCAGGTCTATGCGGCCGGCACCGAGGAGACCCCGCCCCGGCCGGATCGGCACACGATTGCCGGCATGGCCTGAGACCGGATCGGACGGCGACAGAAATGGGGCGACGGACGGCGGGGCTAGAGAAGCGCGAGAGCGATCCAGGGGAACACGGTGACCAGGATCAGGACGACCAGCATGGTCAGCGCGAACGGCGCCGCGCCCCAGAAGATGTCCTCTACCTTGATACGCCGGTCCTGCAGGTTGTTGTGGATCACGAAGCACGCCAAGCCGAGGGGCGGCGTCAGCAGCCCGAT
>JAJDVM010000050.1 GCA_022826125.1 Defluviicoccus sp. | reverse complement strand
CACCAACAAGATCGACCGCCGCCGCCTCCAGAGACGGGCCGCCGACGCCGCGAGGGAAAGCGGCACGGCGGGGTGAGGCCCGCCCGTCCCTCGATACGGCGCTGCGCGCCTACTCGGGATGAGGGAAAATAAGGAATGCCTCACCCTGAGTAGCCGCAAAGCGGCGTATCGAAGGGAGCTCACCCCATCAGCGCGCGGATGTACTCCGGCAGGCTGAAGGCGGCGACGTGGGCCTGGGGGTTGTAGTAGCGGGTTTCGATGCCGGCGGCGCGGTATCGGCGTTCGATCTCTCCCGCGGGCGTCGCCCTGGATTCGGCGCTCATCGCGCCCCAGCCGAGGGTCATGTAGCCCGCGCCGTAGGTCGGGACCTGGGTGAGGTAGAGCCACGCATCGGCGAAGAGCGGCTTCATGCGGGCGTGGGTATTCCGCGCTTCCTCTTCCTGCATGAAGGTCACGCCGGACTGGGTGACGAGGATCCCCGACTGGCTCAGCCGGTCGCGGCAATCGGCGTAGAACGGTTGCTCGAACAGCGCGACGGAGGGGCCGACCGGGTCGGTCGAATCGACGATTATGACGTCGAACGTCTCGTCGGCGGTCTTCATCCAGGCGGCGCCGTCCGCGTAGATCACCTCGGCGCGCGGGTCATCGAACGCGTCGCCGCAGATCGACGGCAAATAGCGGCGCGAGAGCTCGACCACGGCGGGGTCGAGCTCGATCATCACGGCGCGCTCCACGTCGTGTTTGAGCACTTCTTCCAGCGCGCCGCCGTCGCCGCCGCCGACGATCGCCACCCGCCTGGCTGCGCCGTGGGCCAGGATCGGCACGTGGACCAACATCTCGTGATAGGCGAATTCGTCGCCTTCGGTCGTCTGGACGATGCCGTCGAGCGCGAGCACTCGCCCGAAATAGGGGTTCTCGAAGATCAGAAGGTCCTGATAAGCGGTTCTCTCGCGGTGGAGAACCTTCGAGACCTTGAGGCGCTGCTGGTAGTCCGTGTAGAGCGTTTCGGCGAACCATCCGTCGCTCATTCAAGGACGCCCCGCCGCCGCACCTCGACCGACTCGCGACCGGGCCGGAACCGGCGCCGCAGGACGGGGATCGCGTTCTCGGGCTCGCACCGGCCGCACATGAACACGTCGAACGCGGCAAAGCCGATCTCCGGCCAGGTGTGGATGCTGATATGGGATTCGGCGAGCACCGCGACGCCCGACACGCCGCCGTTCTCCTGGAACGGATGCACGTGGATGTGGAGCAGCTCCGCCTCGCAGGCCTCGGCCGCCTCGCGCAGCGCGCTTTCTACGGTGGCTGCGTCGTCGAGATGGGAGGCGTCCCAGAAGTCGACCAGCACGTGAGTGCCCGCGTGCACCGTGCCGTCCGTCCGGACAAGGTAATCCCCGTCTCGCGGAGTGGTCGCGGTATCGATCGCCATTCGCGGGGCCTCCCGGCGGCTCGCGGCGCGGATCAGTGCCAGAGGCGTTGCTCGTCGAAACCTTCGAGCAGCGCGGCGCCCTCGATCGCCGTCCGCTTGAGGGACGCGGCGCGCGGCAGGACGCACTCGGCGTAGAACCGCGCGGTCTCGACCTTGGAGCGGTAGAAGGCTTCGTCGCCGTCCGAACCTTCGGCTCTCTCTTCGGCGACGCCCGCCGAGCGCGCCAGCAGGTAGCCGCCGACGACGGTGCCGAGCAGGGCGAGATAGGGCGTGGCGGCCGCGGCGCAGGTCTCGGCCGGACGGGCGCCGAGCAGCCAGTCGGTCGCCTCCCTCAGCGCCGCCACACCCTCGGCCAGCGCGCCCCGGATCGGGGCCGTCGCGTCGCTCCCCGCGTTGCCCGCCACGGCGTCCATCTCGACGAGGAGATCGCCGACGGCCGCGCCCCGGTCGCCGAGGATCTTGCGCCGTACCAGGTCGAGCGCCTGGATGCCGTTGGTCCCCTCGTAGATCGGGGTGATGCGGGAATCGCGGTAATGCTGCGCCGCGCCGGTCTCCTCGATGAAGCCGGCCCCGCCATGGACCTGCACCGCCTCGGAGGTGACGGCGACCCCGGTGTCGCTGCACCACGCCTTGACCACCGGCACCAGAAGATCGACGCGGGCCTGGCGGCGCGCCCTGGTCTCGGGGTCCTCGTGGCGGCCGGCGACGTCGAGCTCGGCGGCGACGACATAGCTGAGCGCTCGCATCGCCTCGATCTCGGCCTTCATGGTCATCAGCATGCGGCGCACGTCCGGGTGCTTCGCGATGGCGACCGGACCGGCGGCGGGATCGGCGATCGAGCGTCCCTGGACCCGCCCGGCGGCATAGTCGCGCGCCTGCTGGAAGGCGCGCTCGGCCATCGCGAGCCCTTCCCGCCCGACCCCGAGCCGCGCGTTGTTCATCATGGTGAACATGTACTCCATGCCGCGGTTCTCCTCGCCGACGAGGTAGCCGATCGCGCCTTCGTCGTCGCCGTAGGACATCACCGCGGTGGGGCTCGCATGGATGCCGAGCTTGTGCTCCAGCGCGGCGCAGCGGAGATCGTTGCGCGGACCGAGCGAGCCGTCCGGGTTGACCAGGTATTTCGGGACGATAAAGAGCGAGATGCCGCGCGTCCCCTCCGGCGCGCCGTCGACCCTGGCCAGCACCGTGTGGACGATGTTCTCGGCCATGTCGTGTTCGCCCCAGGTGATGAAGATCTTCTGGCCGGTGATGCGGTAGTGCTCGCCATCGCGCACCGCGCGGGTCCTCAGCGCGCCGACGTCGGAACCGGCATGGGGCTCGGTGAGGTTCATCGTCCCCGCCCATTCGCCGCTTACCAGTTTGGGCAGCCATGTGTCCTTCTGCTCCGGCGAGCCGTGGATGGAGAGCGCCCAGATCGCGCTCTGGGTCAGCATCGGGCACAGGCTGAAGGCGAGGTTGGCGGAGTCCCAGATCTCCCCGATCGCGGTCGCGACCAGCCAAGGCATGCCCTGCCCGCCATATTCGGGCTGCGCGATGACGCCGTTCCACCCGCCCTCGGTGAACTGCCGGTAGGCATCGGCGAAGCCATCCGGCGTAGTGACGACGCCGTTCTGGAGCTCGCAGCCCTGCTGATCGCCCACCCGGTTGAGCGGGGCAAGCACCTCGGCGCCGAACTTGCCGGCCTCGGTGAGGACCGCGCGCACCAGGTCTTCGGTCACCCAATCGAGACCGGGCAGCGTGTTGATCGTCTCGAGCCCGATCAGCTCCTCGATGACGAAACTCATGTCGCGAACCGGGGCTGCGTAGTCGGTCATGGCGGAAGTCCTCGCGGAGGTCACGGGTCGGGCGGCGCCAGCACCTTGCCCGGGTTCATCAAATTGTCGGGGTCGAGCGCCCGCTTGATCCGGCGCATCAGGTCGATGGCGACGCCCGGCTTGTAGTGGAGCAGGGCCTCGCGCTTCGACTGGCCGATGCCGTGCTCGGCGCTGATGCTGCCGCCGTGGCGCGCGGCCGTATCGTGGACGATTGCGTTGAGCTCGCCTTCGCGTTCGAGGAAGGCCGCAGGGTCGGCCCCGACCGGCTGGCTCATGTTGTAGTGGAGGTTGCCGTCTCCGACATGGCCGAAGGCGCACACCCTGACGCCGTCGACCGCCGCTTCCGCTTCCGCCGCCGCTTCCGCCATGAAGGCCGGGATGCGCGAGACCGGCACCGAGATGTCGTGCTTGACCGAGGCGCCGTCGAGCTTCTGGGCCTCCGGGAGGGTCTCGCGGATTTTCCAGAAATCGGCGGCCTGGGCGCCGCTTTCGGCGATCACCGCGTCGCGCACCAGCCCGTCCTCCATGGCCTCGGCAAGGACGGATTCCATCAGGCCGCGCACGTCGTCCCGGGCCGCGCCGGACGACAACTCGAACAGGACATAGCAGGGGTGGGGTTCGTCGAACGGATCGCGGGTCCCGGCGATCTCGGCCAGCACGAGCTCGAACGGCAGGCGGAGGATCAGCTCGAACGCCGCCACCCGGTCGCCGGTCGCGGCGCGGGCGCGGGCCAGCAGCTCGACCGAGGCCGCCGGATCGTCGATCGCGACCAGCGCGGTCTCCAGCGCCTGCGGACGCGGGAACAGCTTCAGCACCGCCGCGGTGATGATGCCGAGCGTTCCCTCCGCGCCGATGAACAGATGCTTGAGGTCGTAGCCGGTGTTGTCCTTCCTGAGCGCCGACAGCCCGTCCCAGATCCTTCCGTCGGGCAGCACCACCTCCAGCCCCAGCGCGAGGTCGCGCGCGTTGCCGTAGCGCAGCACGCCGGTGCCGCCCGCGTTGGTGGACAGGTTGCCGCCGATCCGCGCGGTCCCCTCGCCGCCGAGCGAGAGGGGGAACAGCCGGCCGGCCTCGGCGGCGGCTTTCTGGACGTCGGCCAGGATCACACCGGCCTCGACGGTAATCGTGTAGTTGAGGGGGTCGACCTCGCGTACCCGGTTGAGCCGCGTCAGGCTCAGGACCAGCTCGCGGCCGCTCCCGTCCGGGGTCGCCGCGCCGCAGAGCCCGGTATTGCCGCCCTGCGGGACGATGGGGATTTTCTCCGCCGCGCACAGCGCGACGATTTGCGCTACTTCCCCGACGGTCGCGGGACGCACGACCGCGGGGGCGGCGCCGTGATAGCGCTCGCGCTCGTCGACGAGATAGGGCGCCATGTCCGCCGGCTCGGTCAGCAGGCCGTTCGCGCCGACGATACCGGCCAGACGCTCGCGGAGCGTGTCCCGAAGTGTCGCCTCCATATCCTGCTTTTAGCCCGGATTTCTCACCGCTGTCACGGTCTGCGTCGCGTCCAGGCGCCCGCCCGCCAGGAGCGGGCCGAAGAGCGTAGCGGGGACTACGGTCGAGGCCCGGGACGCCGCGGGCG
>JAJDVM010000102.1 GCA_022826125.1 Defluviicoccus sp. | reverse complement strand
CCGGATCGAGCGCAGCGAGCGGAGAAATCTGCCAGCCTCGGTGCGTGACAGATATCTCCACTCCGCCGCGCTCCGCGCGGCTCCGGTCGATATGACGGGAGTGGATTCGGTTCGGCCTACGCAAAGGGCAGGAGGACCGTGGCGCCGGTGGTCTTCCGCGCCTCGATCGCGCGGTGCGCTTCGGCCGCCTCGCTGAGCGGGTAAAGATGGTTGATCGCGGGTTCGACCGCGCCGTTCCGGACGGCCTCGAAGAGCTCCTCGGCCCCGGCGGCCAGGTCCTCGCGTTTGGCCATGTAGTGCATGATCGCCGGCCGGGTCAGGAACAGCGAGCCGCGCGCGCCGAGCTCGATCACGTCGACCGGGTCGGGCGCGCCGGAGGCGTGGCCGTAGCTCGCCATCATGCCGAGCGGCCGCAGGCAGTCCATCGAGCGGCGGAAGGTGTCCTTGCCGATCGACTCGTAAACCACGGCGCAGCCCTCGCCGTTCGTGACCTCCTTGACGGTCGCGACGAAGTCGCCCTCGCCGTGGACGATCGCGTGATCGCAGCCGGCGGCACGGGCCCGCTCGGCCTTCTCCTCCGTGCTCACGGTTCCGATGACGGTGGCGCCGAGATGCTTGCCCCACTGGCACAGGATCAGCCCCATGCCGCCCGCCGCCGCGTGTACCAGGATGGTGTCGCCCGGTTCGACCCGGTAGGTGCGCCGGAGCAGGTACTGGGCGGTGAGACCCTTGAGCATGAGAGCGGCGACGGCGCGCGCGTCGATCCCGTCGGGCACGCGGACCGCCTTCTCGGCCGGGTAGATGCGTTCCTGCGAATAGGCGCCGTGCGGCGGCATGGCGTAGCCCACAAGGTCGCCCGGGGAGAGGCCGTCTACCCCCTCGCCCACATCGGTGACCACGCCCGCGCCCTCGAAACCGAGCACCAGCGGCAGTTCCGGCACCGGCCAGGGATGCGGCATGCCGCGCCGGTGATAGGTGTACATACCCTATGAGCGAGGTGGTGGTTAGGTCGTGTTGGGTCGGGGTCGTTCTCTCTCCGTGAATGGTCTTTACTTTAGAATGGGTTAGGCGGTTTGTCGAGGCATTTCTCGGTGACATACTTTGGGACACAAGTTGGGCATCCGAGGGGGTCGAGTGGCATCGAGGGAAGTTCGGGATAGGCGTATGCCTGCTTGTGCCTGGCGAAGGAGAATGCCTCTTGTCGACAAGAGGCATTCCGGGAGACCGTCCGTGCCATATGCCGTGGCCATGATCTTAGGTGGAATACAGGAAAATCGTCGATATCTTTTTCCGTCGTGGGCGTCTTGTATCGTGGCGGCGGGCGAGAGGCCACCGTCCGGGGGGCGTCTCGCATCCGGGATGGGGAACCGACTTGTTGCTTTCTTGTGTTGAATTCGGAAGGCGGTCGGATGGGGCATCTATTTAGAATCCTCTTTATTCTTAAATAGATATTTCTATTTAAGAATATCGCAACATTATATAGACAGGCTGCGGGCTTCGCGGGGCGCGCCTCGCCGTCGGCTGCGTTGCCGATCGCGGGGGTGGGGGGTAGCCCGAGCGGGCGACGGGCGACGCCGAAGAGGATGCGGAGGCCGGTCCGGCGCGATCGAAGACGCCCGGTCGGCCGGGTCCGGGACCGATCCGCGCGATGCAGCGCGCCCTGGCCGGTCCGGGCTACGACCCCGGCCCTGGCGACGGGCCGATGGGAGCGGGGACGCGGGCCGCCGTCCGCGCCCGTCAGGCCGCGGTGGGACCGACCGCGGACGGCAGGCCGACCCCGGAGCCGGGCGTTGCGCGGCGCTCCATCGCCGGATAGCTTGCAGTCCCCGAAGCGGCACCGCCCGAGTTTCCCCATGACCCTGCCCGGCATCGACAAGGCGACGCAGAACCTGCTCGCGTGGTCGGAGCGCGGGGAATGGGCGGCGCGGCACGCCGAGGTGTTCGCGTATCACATGGACCCCTTCGCCGACATCCTGGAAGGACCGGCCGACAACATCGTGGAGGTCGTGGGCGAGGCGTTCCACGTTCTGGCAGTGTTCATCTGCGAGGACTTCTTCACGGTACATTTCGACGATGACGACGGCGGGGGCGACGCCGACGGGAACGTCATCGACGACTATCTCGGGCGGCGCGGCTGGCGCGAGACGGCGGCGGCGCGGCTTTACCTGGAGGGTCTGCGGGATTCGGCGGTGTCGCTTTACGAGGTGGTCGGCATCGATCCGGGACGGAGCCTGACGGTTCGCGACCTGCTGCTGGGCGGCGGGGCGGTGACGGTGGAGGAGAAGCTGGGCTCGCGCTCGGCGGCGATGTGGGACCGGCTGGCGGCGCGGATCGTCGAGGTGAAGGGGAAGCGTTATTTCACCGGTGCCATCCTGCAGTTCGACCATGAGTTGTCCAGGGAGGCGATCGCGCGCGTCGACGAGCTGACCCGGGAGGCCGCCTCGGCGGCGCGCGCCGAGGCGCGGCGGCTGGGGGTGAAGCCGCCGCCCCGCACGTTCCTGCGGGAGACGGTGCTGCGCGACCTGATGGGCGCCGAGACGTTCAGCGAGCTCTGGCTGGGCGACATCGTCGACCGGGCCGGCGCGCCGCTGCCGGAGCTCCGCAACACCGACGACGAGCCGATGGTGTTCTGCGAGGTTCGCTTCCCCGTGCAGGGCGACCGGGCGGAGATCGCCGCCGCGCTCGATCGCATCGACGACTTCGAGGAAGACGGCGAGGGGCGCTGGCGGTGGCTTGCGCCGGGCTCGCCGCCGGAGCGCGCGGCGCGCCATTCGGGGCGCGGCGGGATCGACCCGGCCCTGTCGGAATTCGTGACCTCGCTCGGCGCGATCGAACTCGGCACCGCGGCGTTGACCCTTTCGGTCAACTCGACGGGGCGGGCCGAACGGGGACGGGAGATGCTGGCCTCGCGCCTGGGCGGTCTCGTCGGCCCGCCGCTGGTCTCGCACCAGGACCCGGAGCGGGCGCTGGACGAGCACGCGGACGCCGTGCCGGAGGAGCCGCTGGACCTGCCCGAGGAAGCGCTGGCGACGATGCGGTCGATGCTCGACGACCACTATCGGCGCAGCCTGGACGTGCCGGTTCCGATGCTCGACGGCCGCACCCCGCGCGAGGCGGCGGCGGCGCGCGGGGGCCGCAAGCGCGCGGTCGACTGGCTCAAGCAACTGGAGAACGCCGAGCACCGGCGCGCCCTCCAGCTCGGCCACGAGCCCTGCGACACGTCCTGGATGTGGCGCGAGCTGAAGCTCAAGGATCCCCGGTGAGCCCTTCCAGATCCGGTCCGGCGCGCGGATGTCCCGCCCGGCACCGGTCTCATGCCCCTCGATACGGCTTGCACCGCAACGACCCGGGAAACAGGCAGATCGGGCGTGCAAGGACGTGTACGATCCCGGGGAGCAGGCGTCGGCAACCCGGAGACGCTCGCGAGGGAGAGCGCCTCGGCGGACTCGTCCAGCAGGACAGCGACCGGTTCGGTGAGGCCGGGCTGGAGACCCTCTTTCCACACCAGGTCCAACACCGCCAGCTGCGCGCTGGTGCCCGGATCGGCATGGTCGAAGGCAATCTCTCCCGGCGGCAGGCCGCGGGCAATCGCCCACGCGTTCAATGCCGACCGCCGCGATGACGGCCAGCCTGAACCCCGCCGCGTCGACGGCGGAGAGGACGTCAGCGCCAACGATCTCCCCGCCACGCGCAATTGCCATGCGAGCTGCCGGGGCTCTTGAGGCATGTTCTGCTCGCGCAGTCTCCATCGAACTGACAGCGTTTTCCCATGCCGACGCAGCCGCCGAGCATGGCTATCGCGATGGCGAGGATGGTGACGTTCCTGAGTGTCGGTGATCATCTAAAAGCGCGGATATTCGATCATTTTGGCGAGCGGGCTTGTCGCGCCGGTACTGCGTGATTGTCGGTTGCGGGTTTTTCTCGGCGGAGCTGTGGGTAAGTAGCCCGCCGCAGCGACCGGCGACGAGTCTGGCGGCGGCGGGCTACTTATCCACAGCGGCGGTGCGGCACGCCGGGACGGTCTTTCGACCCTGACAGCGGGATCGGCGGGAGTAGACTCGGGCCGGTGAGAACGATGCGGCGCCGGTCCCGTTCGCTTGCTGGCAACGACCGGCGCCGCACCCCCAGGGTCATGCGGGGCATGGCCCATATGCGCAGTATCGTGCGGGTTCTGGCGGGGGTCCACCCCGTTCTCATCGGTTGCGATGAGGAACGCCGCCCGCCTGTTCAACTGCGCCTCGTGCCACCGCCAGGTGGTTCTCTGCCGGCGTTGCGACCACGGCAACATCTACTGCTCGAGGGACTGCGGCGACCGGGCTCGGCGGGACGCGCAGCGGCTTGCCGGACGGCGCTACCAGGACAGCCGGCGGGGCCGTCACAAGCATGCCGAGCGCCAGCGGCGCTACCGCGAACGCAGCCGGCGCCGGGCGCCGGAGATTCCGGCCCGCGGGCAGAAAGTGACGCATCACCCTTTGACCGCGGCCGGGCCGCGTCCTGTTGTGGCGTCGATGCCGGCGGGGCGCTCGGGAACGCGCCCCTTCGGTCCGGGCCGCCCGGCCCGGGTGTTCCGCTGCGACCGCTGCGGCCGGTTCTGCGGCCAGGCGGTCCATCCGGGGCTGCGTCCGGCGCGGCGCCCGACATGAGAGGGAGGAGATGGCCGTCGACGACAAGACCCGCGCGGAGATCCTGCGCCTGCATTACGCCGAGAAGTGGCGGATCGGCACGATCGCCGACCAGCTCGGGGTGCATCACTCGACCGTCGACCGGGTTCTGGCCGAGGCCGGAGTGGCCCGCGCGGAGAGACGGCGGCGCCGGTCGAAGTTCGATCCCTTCCTGCCCTTCATCCGCCAGACCCTGGAGACCTGGCCCAGGCTGACCGCCAGCCGGCTCTACCAGATGGCGCGCGAGCGCGGCTATCGCGGCAGCCAGAGCCACTTCCGCCGTCTCGTCGCGCGCGAGCGGCCGAGGCCGGTGGCCGAGGCCTATATGCGGCTCAAGACCCTGCCGGGCGAGCAGGGGCAGGTCGACTGGGCCCACTTCGGCACGGTCAGGATCGGCCGCGCGGAGCGCCGCCTGATGGGCTTCGTGATGGTGCTGAGCTACTCGCGGCGGGTCTTCCTGCGCTTCTATCTCGACGCCGGCATGAGCAACTTCCTGCGCGGCCACATCGCGGCCTTCGAGGCGTGGCGGGGCGTGCCCCGCGAGCTCTGGTACGACAACCTCAGGAGCGTGGTCGCGGAGCGCCACGGCGACGCCATCCGGTTCAACCCGCAGCTCCTCGCCTTCGCCGGCCACTACCTGTTCCTGCCCAGGCCGGTGGCGGTCGCGCGCGGCAACGAGAAGGGGCGTGTGGAACGCGCCATCCGCTATGTCCGCGACAGCTTCTTCGCCGCACGCACCTGGCGCGACATCGACGACCTCAACGCCCAGGCCGGGGAGTGGTGCGACGGCATCGCCGCCGACCGTCCCTGGCCGGAAGACCGCTCGATCGACGTCCGCCAGGCCTTCGAGAAGGAGCGCGGTGCGCTCATCGCGCTGCCCGACGATCCCTTCCCGGCGCACGACCGGGTCGAGGTCGTCATCGGCAAGACCCCCTACGCCAGGTTCGATCTCAACGATTACAGCGTGCCGCACACCCATGTCGGGCGCACCCTGGTCGCGGTCGCGACGCTGGACGAGGTGCGCATCCTCGACGGCGCGAAGGTGATCGCCACCCACCCGCGCTGCTTCGACAGGGACGAGTGCGTCGAGATCCCCGGCCACATCGCCGAGCTGGCCAGGAGCAAGCGCCGCGCCCGGCGCCTGCGCGGTCAGGACCGGCTGTTCCGCGCCGCCCCCGCCAGCGAGCGCCTGCTCGCCGGCGCCGCCCGGCGCGGCGACAATCTCGGCACCGTCGTCGCCGCGCTCCTCCGTCTGCTCGACGCCTACGGCGCCGCCGAGCTCGAGGCGGCGATCGGCGAGGCCCTCGAGCGCGGCGTCCCGCATCCCAACGCGGTGCGCCTCAGCCTCACCCGGCGCCGCGAGCTGCGCGACAGGCCTCCGCCCATCCCGGTCGAGCTGCCCGAGGAGGCGAAGCTGCGCGACATCGCCGTGCGCGACCACGATCTCGGCGGCTACGACGGGCTGGCCGAACTCCCCGACGAGGACAGCGAAGAATGACCGACACCCTCATCGACCGCGCCCGCGACCTCGGCCTGCACGGCCTCCTCGCCCACTGGGACGAGATCGGCGAGCCCGACTGGCTGGCCCGCCTGATCGCCTGGGAGGAGGACGAGCGGCGGGCACGCAGCCTCAGGCGCCGCCTCGGCGCCGCCCGCATCGGACGCTTCAAGCCGCTCGCCGACTTCGACTGGGAGTGGCCCAGGCGCTGCGACCGCATGGCCGTCGAGGACCTCATGACCCTCGGCTTCCTCGACGAGGCCGCCAACGTCGTCCTGGTCGGCCCCAACGGCGTCGGCAAGTCGACGATCGCCGCCAACATCGCCCACCGCGCCGTGCTGGCCGGCCACACCGTGCGCTTCGCCACCGCCGCCAGCATGCTCGGCGAACTCGCCGCCATCGACTCCGACACCCTGCTCCAGCGCAAGCTCCGCTTCTACGCCCGCCAGCACCTGCTGGTGATCGACGAGGTCGGATACCTGTCCTACAGCAACCGCCATGCCGACCTGCTGTTCAACATCGTCTCCAGCCGCTCGCAGCTGCGTTCCACCATCATCACCACCAACCGGCCGTTCGCCGAGTGGGGCGAGGCCTTCCCCAACGCCTCCTGCGTCGTGGCGCTCGTCGACCGCCTCGTCCACAACGCCGAGATCGTCGCCATCGACGGCGATTCCTACCGCCGCAAGGAAGCCGAGGAACGACAGAAGGAGCGCGCGGCCGAGCGCCGCAGGCGACGCGGCGCATCCGGCCGCCGGGCGCCGCCGTCGGCGTAACCATGCAGGGGCTGCCGCCGTGGAACCGGCGGGTGCGCGCCGAGGCCCTGCGCGGCCACCCCCTCGAAGACGCCGCCCGCGCCCTCGGCTATCGCCGCGATCCCGACGATGCCGCGCGCTGGAGACGACCCGGATCGGTCCTCAGCATCAACCGCTTCATGTTCTACGACCATCTGTGCGGCGACGGCGGGGGCGGCGCGATCGACCTCGTCGCCCATGCCCGGCGATGCACCCGGCCCGAGGCCGTCGACTTCCTCGACAGACTGCCCCGCCCGGTCCCGCCCGGGCACCGCCCGAGGCCCCGCCGCGAGCCGCGCTGGCCCGACCTGCGGAGCCGCCTCGTCGAACGGCATGGCCTGTCCGACCTGCTCGTCGAACTCTGCCGCGACCTCGACCTGATCCGCACCGATCCCCGCGGCGATGCCGTGTTCGTCCGCCGAAACGCCGCCGGCCGGACGGTCGGAGCCGAGATCCTGACCGCCGCGACACCCCGCCGCCCCGAGCCGCCCGCCAATGCCGCGCGCGGCGGCTTCTGGATGTCGTGGGACCCCGACTGGCCAACCGCCGTCATCCTCGCCGCCAGCGCCCTCGACGCGCTGTCGATCCTCGCCCTCCATCTCCTGCCCGCCCGGCAAAAGGGATGCGTCGTCGTCTCCTGCGGAACCCTCGCCGCCCTCCCCGAATGGATCCGGGAATGGAACCCAAACCGCATCTTCTGCGCCTACGACGCCACCGCCCAAGGCGATCGCGCCGCCGATCGGCTCATCCGGAGCGACAACCGGACCGTCCGCCTGCGACCGCCCCTCGACGGAAAGGGCTGGAACGAAATGCTCCTCCGGGACCGCCACGGCGAACCCCTCCAAACCGACGACAGAAAACTCGACTGAAAGCCGCCAACCCAACCTTGTTGATCACTTATCCGCGCTTCCAAGCGATCGCTAACACCTGAGCACCGGCGCAGTATAGCGCGACGGTTTGGACGGGGAATTATACGCTCGACCGAACCGCAGGAACATTTTTTAGTCACGGCTGAGAGGGCGGGATGACCGAGAGCGGGCAGGCTTGGGCCGATGAAGGTCCTGGCCGAGCTTGGCTGGGCGGCTGCATGGGGTCCGCGGGGGCCGGTAGGGCTCGGTTTTCGGGCTCGCCGGGCAAAGCGATCCCGCCG